>NZ_JBFBBE010000017.1:0-141455 GCF_040682555.1 Streptomyces sp. NPDC051172 | reverse complement strand
GCCGCAGCCCTCGGCTGCGGCCTCCTCTGCGTGCGCCCTCGCCCGTCAGCGGAACAGGTCGGCGTGGTCGGCCGCCCACTGACGCAGTGTGCGGGCGGGTCGGCCGGTGACGGTCCGCACGGTGTCGTGCACCTTCGGCGGCTGGGTCGCGAAGCGCTCGGAGTGGCTCATCATCTCGTCCACCACCTCCGGCGGCACGCCCTGGGCGATCCAGTTCTCCCGGGCCTGTTCCCGGGTGAGTTCCTCGAAGCGGATCTCCCGGCCGAGCCCGAGGGCGATCTCCCGGACCTGCTCACGCTCGGTCAGCGACTCGGGGCCGGTCAGCTCCAGGCCCTTGCCGACGTACCCGTCCTCCTGCAGCGCGGCCGCGGCGACCGCCGCCACATCGGCCTCGTGGATGGGCACCCCCCTGGTCTCGGGGAACCCGCTGCGCACGACGCCCTCGGCGCGGATCGACTCGCCCCAGGCCAGGGCCTTGTTCATGGCGAACTCGCCCGGCCGCAGATGGGTGTACTCCAGTCCCGAGGCCTCCACGGCGGCTTCCGCCTGCTGGTGGTGCTCGTCGGCCCCGTAGAGCACGGCGTTGGAGGACAGCAGGACGATCCGCCGCACCCCTGCCTGCCGGGCCAGTTCGGGGACCTCGGTGTTGACCTGGACGTCCGCGAAGGACTGGACGTCGGAGGTGAGGTAGGCGAGCGGGAAGAGGTACATCCGCTCCACCCCCTCCAAGGCGGCCTTCAGGGTGTCGAGTTTGCCGAGGTCGGCCTGGACGACTTCGGCACCCGAGGGCAGGTTCGCCCGGGCGGGGTCGCGGGTGATGGCACGCACCCGTGTGCCGGACCGTACGAGCTGATCGACGACGTTCCGCCCGACGTTCCCCGTCGCGCCCGTCACCAGGATCGTCACGTTGTCTCCTTCGCGGTCGACTGCCGGCCGGGCGGTTGCCCAAGCCGCGAGGAATGCTTCCGGTACCGGGTCGAGGAGCACTCGAAGCTCGGCAGGGCCCAGGGGTGGCCCGGTCCCGAACGCCGCGACAGGCCCCGGGCGCGCGGCGGCCCGCCCGCGCCCACCCTCAGGCGTGGGGCGGACGGGCCGCGGGCGGGGCCGACGGTCAGCCGGTCTCGCGCAGATACCGCCCGGTGACCGAGTGCTCGGCCTGCAGGAGCTGGGCCGGGGTGCCCTCGAAGACCACCGTGCCGCCCTGACTGCCCGCACCCGGACCGAGTTCGACGATCCAGTCGGCGTTCTTGATGACGTCCGGGTTGTGCTCGATGACGATCACCGAGTTCCCCTGCTCGACCAGACGCTCCATGATGCCGAGCAGGTGCTCGACGTCGGACATGTGCAGCCCGGTCGTCGGCTCGTCCATGACGTAGACGCTGCCCTGCTTGTGCAGTTCGCCGGCGAGCTTCAGGCGCTGGCACTCGCCGCCGGACAGGGTGCTCAGCGGCTGGCCGAGCCGCAGATAGTCGAGGCCCACGTCGTTGAGCGCCTGCACGATGGGCAGGTGCTTGTCCTCGGCGAAGAAGTCCAGCGCCTCGAAGGCCGTCATCTCCAGTACGTCGCCGATGGACCGGCCGCGCAGCCGGTGGGCCAGCACCTCCGGCTTGAACCGCCGCCCCTCGCACTCCTCGCAGGTCGACTTGATCGGGTCGAGGAAGGCGAGGTCGGTCTGGACGAAGCCGAGGCCCTGGCAGGTCTCGCAGGCGCCGCGGGAGTTGAAGCTGAACAGTGAGGCGCTGACCTTGTTGGCCTTGGCGAACGCCTTGCGCAGTTCGTCCATGATGCCGGTGTAGGTGGCGGGCGTGGACCGGCTGGAGGTGCCGACCGGGGCTTGGTCGATGACCACGGCGTGCGGGTGCTGCTCCAGGAAGGCCCGCTCGATCAGCGAGCTCTTGCCGGCCCCGGCCACCCCGCAGACGACGGTGAGCACCTCGGAGGGGATGTCCACGGTGACGTTCCTGAGGTTGTTGGCCGTCGCGTTCTTGACCGTGCGCCGCCTGGGCGGGGTGCGGAACGTCGACTTCACGGGCACCTCGCGGTTGATCCACCGCCCGGTGAGCGTGTCCGCCCGGTGGAGCCCCTCGAGCGACCCCTCGTAGACGATCCGCCCGCCGCGGGTGCCGGCCCGCGGGCCGATGTCGACGACATGGTCGGCGACCCGGATGAGGTCCGGGTCGTGCTCGACGACCAGCACCGTGTTGCCCTTGTCCCGCAGTTCCCGCAGGAGTTCCTTGAGCGGGCCGACATCGCTGGGGTGCAGGCCGACGCTGGGCTCGTCGAAGATGTACATCATGTCGGTCAGGCTGCTGGACAGATGCCGGACCATCTTCACGCGCTGGGCCTCGCCGCCGGACAACGTCGGCGTCTCGCGGTCCAGGCTCAGATAGCCCAGGCCGATGGTGACCAGGTGCCGCAGCCGCTCCCGCAGGCTCTCCAGAATCGACTTGGCCTCCGGGTACGACCACGCGGCGACGGTCTCCGCCAGGTCGGTGATCTCCATCGCGCACAGGTCGGCGATGTTGCGTCCGTCGATGCGGGAGCCGAGCACGGCCGGCGACAGACGGGTGCCCTGGCAGGCCGGGCAGGTTCCCGAGCTGATGAACCGCAGCACGGTGTCGCGGTTGCGCTCGGACATCGCGTTGATGTCCTTCTTCAGGTACAGCCGGGTGAACCGGTCGACCAGCCCCTCGTACTCGCTCTGCAGGGCGCGCCCCTGCGCCTCGACGACGATCTTGCCGCCGCTGCCGTGCAGCAGCTTGTGGGTCTCCTCCTCGGTGTAGTCGGCGAGCTTCTTGTCGGGGTCGAAGAAGCCCGACTCCGCGTACAGCCGCCAGTACCAGGTGCCCACGGCGAAGGGCGGGAAGAGGATCGCGCCCTCGTTGAGCGAGCGGGAGCGGTCCAGGAACCGGCCGAGGTCCAGGGCGGCCGCCCGGCCCAGGCCCTCGCACTCCGGGCACATGCCCGTGGGGTCGTTGAAACCGAAGACGTTGGAGCCGCCGATGTACGGTTCGGCGATCCGTGAGAACAGCAGCCGCAGCAGCGGGTTGATGTCCGAGATGGTGCCCAGCGTGGAGCGCGAGCCGCCGCCGAGGCGCTTCTGGTCGATGACCACGGCGGTCGAGAGGTTGCTGATGGAGTCGGCGTCCGGCTGGCCGAACTTCGGCAGCAGGTTCCGGACGAACGCGGAGAAGGTCTCGTTGAGCTGGCGCTGCGATTCAGCGGCGATCGTGTCGAAGACCAGGGACGACTTGCCCGATCCGGACACTCCGGTGAAGACGGTGATCTTCCGCTTGGGGATGCGAAGCGTCACGTTCTGCAGGTTGTTCTCTCGTGCACGGACGATCTCGATGAAGTCTTGGTCCATAACCCCGCTCTCGTCTCTCCTCGGGCACCCGCCGCAGTAAGCGGGCAGGCCGGACGACCCCGAATCCAGTACAGCATACGGTACACCGTACGAGCCATCCAGTGTGGCTCATGTCACACCCCAGCGCTTCTCCACCGAGGTTCGACCGCCGCCTCTCGCGCTGCGACGAGACTGGCCACCGTCAAGCGCCGGACGACGAGAGGTGCACACCGCCATGACGGTTGACGACACCGGCGAGATCGACCTGATCACCCTGATGACGAGCCCCGACCGGCACGCCCTGTACGCCCGGCTGCGGGCACGCGGCCCGGTCGTGCGCTGCCGGTTCATCGACGGCACGCCCATGTGGCTGGTCACCCGGCACGCCGAGGCCCTGCAGGTGCTGGCCGATCCGCGCCTGGTCAACGACTCCGCCAAGCACGGCCGGATCAACGTGGCCGCCGCCAACGCGCTCCCGGAGGACCTGGGGCGCTACTTCACCGGGAACATGCTCGACCGGGACCCACCCGAGCACACCCGGCTGCGCAAGCTGGTCGCCCGTGTCTTCACCGCCCGGGCGGTGCGCGAACTGCGCCCGGTCGTGGAGGAGTTGACCGGCGGGCTGCTCGACGCCGGCACATCCGCGCAGCGGTTCGACCTGGTGACCGGGCTGGCCGAACCCCTGCCCGTCCGGGTGATCTGCCGGCTCTTCGGGGTGCCGGAGCACCAGTGGGACCTTTGGGCCACCCACTCCAGGGCGCTGACCTCGATGGACGAGGGCGTGACCGACGCGGCTCGCGGGCTGGTCGGGCTGGCCCTGGAACTGATCACGGACAAGCGGCGCACACCCGGCGACGACCTGGTCAGCGAGCTGGTCCGGCTCAACGACGCGGAGTCCGACCGGCTCAGCGACGACGAGTTGGTCACCACCGTGATCACCCTGCTGGGTACCGGCCACGAGTCCACCGTGCAGCTCGTCGGCAACGGCATGTACGCCCTGGTGGCCCATCCCGACCAGGCCGACCTGCTGCGCGCCGACCCCGACCGGATCCCGGCGGCCGTCGAGGAGTTCCTGCGCTTCTTCACCCCGTTCGAGCTGAGCGGGCTGCGCTTCACCGATGCCCCGGTGGAGATCGGCGGTGTGCTGATCCCCGAGGGGGAGGCCGTACAGGTGGCGCTCGCCGCGGCCGACCGCGATCCGCGGGCCTTCGCCCACGCCGACCGGCTGGACGTCACACGCACCGACGCGGGCAGGCATCTGGCGCTCGGACACGGCATCCACTACTGCATCGGCGCGGCCCTGGCCCGCACCCAGGCCGAGACCGCCGTACGTGAGGTACTGCGCCGTTTTCCGCGGCTGCGCCCCGCGGTGCCGCTGTCGGAGGTGCCCTGGAGGCACACGTTCGTCAGCGGCCCGGCGAGCCTGCCCGTCGAGGCGGCGGTGGCGCAGGGAGCCGCGCGGTGAGCCGAGCCGGTGAGCTGCTCGAGGCCCTGGGCAGGGCGCTGGCCCTCAGCGCCACGGCCATGGGCCATATGTGGATCGCCCCGAACGCGCCCTTCCACCTGATGTCCGAGCGCCGACGCGTCCCCGCCCCGGTCCCCGCCGGCCCGCGCCGCCGGCCGCGCGCCCTGACAGGTCCCGCCGCGGGCCATCCGGAGCGGCTCGTCCCCGATTTCCCACTGTCCACCGAGGAACGCCGGCTGACCGAGGAGTTGGGTTGGACACGCCCATGAGGAGGCCCCGTCCGTGACCGTCATCCCACTTGCCCCCGCCACCACCGAGCGTGTGCCGGAGGTCGTCCCACCGACCCCCGCCACGACCGACCGCGTCGCGGAGTTGTACGCGGTGCGCGACCTGGCGCACCACGGCCCGAGCGAGCGGGCGACCGAGGCCCAGCACGCCAAGGGCAAACTGACCGCCCGAGAGCGCATCGAACTCCTCCTGGACGAGGAAACGTTCCACGAGGTGGAGCAACTGCGCCGGCATCGCGCCACGGGCTTCGGCCTGGAGGACCGCAGGCCGTACACCGACGGCGTGGTCACCGGCTGGGGCACCGTCCACGGCCGCACCGTCTTCGTCTACGCCCATGACTTCCGGATCTTCGGCGGCGCGCTGGGCGAGGCCCACGCCACCAAGATCCACAAAATCATGGACATGGCCATCACGGCGGGCGCCCCGCTGGTCTCCCTCAACGACGGCGCCGGCGCCCGCATCCAGGAGGGCGTCTCGGCGCTCGCCGGCTACGGCGGCATCTTCCAGCGCAACACCAAGGCCTCAGGCGTCATCCCGCAGATCTCGGTGATGCTCGGCCCGTGCGCCGGCGGCGCGGCCTATTCACCCGCCCTGACGGACTTCGTCTTCATGGTCCGCGACACCTCGCAGATGTTCATCACCGGCCCGGACGTGGTCAAGGCGGTCACCGGCGAGGAGATCAGCCACGACGGCCTGGGCGGCGCGGACGTCCACGCCCAGACGAGCGGCGTCTGCCACTTCGCCTACGCCGACGAGGAGACCTGCATCGCCGAAGTGCGCTACCTGCTCTCCTTGTTGCCGCAGAACAACCACGAGAGCCCGCCCGCCGTGCGAAGCGACGACCCGCCCGGCCGCCGCTCCCCCGCCCTCCTGGACCTGGTCCCGGCGGACGGCAACCGGCCGTACGACATGACGAAGGTGATCGAGGAGATCGTCGACGACGGCGAGTACCTGGAGGTCCACGAGCGCTGGGCCCGCAACATCATCTGCGCGCTGGGCCGCCTGGACGGCCAGGTGGTGGGCATCGTCGCCAACCAGCCGCAGGTGCTCGCGGGCGTGCTGGACATCGGGGCGAGTGAAAAGGCCGCCCGCTTCGTTCAGTTCTGCGACGCCTTCAACATCCCTCTCGTCACCCTGCTCGACGTGCCCGGGTTCCTCCCCGGCGTCGCACAGGAGCACGGGGGCATCATCCGGCACGGCGCCAAGCTGCTCCACGCCTACTGCAACGCGACCGTCCCCCGCGTGTCAGTCGTGCTGCGCAAGGCGTACGGAGGCGCCTACATCGTCATGGACAGCCAGTCCATCGGCGCCGACCTCGCGTACGCCTGGCCCACCAACGAAATCGCTGTCATGGGGGCGGACGGAGCAGCGAACGTGGTCTTCCGGCGGCAGATCGCCGAGGCCGAGGACCCCGAGGCCATGCGGGCACGGATGGTCAGGGAGTACCGGGCCGAGCTGATGCACCCGTACTACGCCGCCGAGCGCGGCCTCGTCGACGACGTCATAGACCCGACCGAGACCCGGGCTGTACTCGCCCGGTCGCTGGCGGCCCTGTGCACCAAGCACGCCGATCTGCCGCCCCGCAAGCACGGCAACCCACCACAGTGAGGGAGCATTCTTGCCCACCCGCCACGACACCGCGTCCTGCGCACTCATCCAGGTGCGGCGCGGGCACGTCGACGATGCCGAACTCGCCGCTCTCACGGCGGTTCTGCTGGCCCGAGCCGCCCGTATCGCGGCCGCCGACCGCACCGCCACGGAGGGACCCCGTCGACTCGATTACCGGACGAACCATCAACCATTGAATGCTCAATCAGAATTGGGCCGACAGCCGAACAGCTGGCGCAGTCGAGGGCGAAGCCATGCTGTAAAGATTCGAGCGAAATAAAGAGTTCCGCTTGCGGAGCACCGTGACAATCGGTAGAAGGCTACGCTCCGGCGAGGTAGGCTCGCCACGACCGCATGAACGGCTCGCGCCGGCCGAACTGGCGCGTCCGGCCCAGGGGGATCCAGTGACACTGACGGGGCGACCGATGTCCGGGTGGACATTCGACCAGGCTCGCCCCCATCCCCGATATCCCGACAAAATCCATTCACATTTCCGCGGCCCGCGGTTACGTCATAGGTTGGTGAAATCGGCCCGCAGCCGCAAAATCCACACATCCAGTCGCACCAATTCCGTGTTCGGTAAGCAACCATGGGGGAACCGTTGCACATCGGAGTTCTTGGTCCGCTGACCCTGATAGTGGAGAACACTTCCGCGGCGCCCAGCGCCCCGAAGCTGCGCAGCGTGCTGACCACCGTTGCGCTCCACCCACGCAAGGTGGTCCCGGTGTCCACGCTGATGGGCGAGCTCTGGGACGTCGAGCCTCCGAACAGCGCCGTGACGACGCTGCAGACCTACGTCCTGAACCTGCGCAAGGTACTCGCGGCGTCCATGCACCGGCCGCTCACCGAGATCGCCCAGGAGGTGCTGGTCACCCGGGCGGGCGGCTACATGCTGGTCGTCGAGGACGACGCGCTGGACTACCAGCGTTACAACGCCATGGTCGCCGCGGGACGCGACCTGATCGCCGGCGGGGACGACCGCGGCGGCGTGGCACTGCTCGACGAGGCACTGCGCATGTGGCGCGGCCCGGCCCTGGTCGACGTCCAGGGCAGCTGGCTGCTGGAGTCCAGGCGGCTGCAATTGGAGGAGTCCCGCCTGGTCGTCCTGGAATATCTGATGGACGCCCAGCTCCGGCTCGGCATGTACCGCGAAGCGCTGCCCGAACTGGTCGCTCTCACCGGCACCAATCCGCTGCACGAAGGACTGCACGCCCGATACATGCGGGCCTTACATCTCAGCGGCCGCCGAGCGCAGGCGCTGAAGGTGTTCCAGGAATTGCGCGGCAATCTCGTACGAGAACTGGGGCTGGAACCCGGAAAACCGCTGCAGAGGCTGCACCAGGCCATTCTTTCCGCCGACGACGCCCTCGAAGACGCCCCCGGGACGGACGATTTCCTGCATACCGGGGCCTTCGAACTTGAACGGGATCTGTCGGCAGTCGGCCTGTCGCGACGGCACGGACAGTGAAACCCGGGCGATTCGACCCTGGATACAAGATGCCCGTAATGGCATCCCGCGGGTGCATCTGACCATCGCAAAACGAGTCCGCGCCACCGGAAAGGAAGTCACCGCAGCAGCACCGGAACCCGTCGATGTACTCGGCGTCGACGGGACGGCCGGGCCCCCGAACCGGCTCAATACGAACGCTCATTGTTCCCGGCGGGGGCAAGGCCCATGGTGCGGCCGATTTCCGCACCGATCGTCCGGGCCAGCTCGGGCAGTGCCTCGGTGAGGTAGAAATGGCCTCCGCGGTAGATCCGCAGGCCGAACGTTCCTGTGGTCACGTGCCGCCACTCCGCCAGTTGCGCCGGCGGCACCTCCGGGTCAGCCGCTCCGCCGAGCGCGAGCACCGGACACTTCAGCCGGGCCCCGGGCAACTGCTCGTAGGTCTCGCTGAGTTCGAAGTCGGCGCGCAGCAGGGGCAGCAGCAGCCGGATCAGGTCCGGGTGGCCGAGGAGTTCCTCGGGCATGCCGCCGAGCGCGGCGAGCACCGACAGGAGCTCCTGATCGGACATCAGATGACGTCGGCCGAGGGCCGGGCGCCGCGGCGCCCGGCGCCCCGACACGAACAGACACAGCGGCGGTCCGGCCGGTCCGGCGCTCAGGGCACGGGCCAGCTCGTAGCCGACCGCGGCGCCGAGGCTGTGCCCGAAGATCGCGTAGGGCCGGTCCGCGTACGGGACGACGGCCTCCGTCAGCGGCGGGAGCAGCTCGGCCATCCGCCGGTACGGCTCTTCCCGGTGCCGCGCCTCCCTGCCCGGGGGTACGACGGCGAGCACCTCCACGTCGGGTCCCAGCCGCTCCCGCCACGCGAGATAGGACGCGGCGCCCCCGCCCGCGTGCGGCAGACAGAACAGCCGCACCGGCGCATCGTCCAAGCCCCCCACGGCCTTCACCCACGATCCACCCATCACCTCGGGCTCCCCTCCCGCGCGCGATCACCACCTCGGTCAGACTAGAAGCCGCAGCAGGGCCACGGCTGCCCACTTTTGCACACCACCGCACGACTCAGCGGCGCGACTGCGGGTATGTGAGCGGTGGGACGCGGCGTTCGACGCCGATCTTCCCGAACTCCCGGTGCCGAACGGGAAGTTGGTAACCCGGGCGGTGCCTGACAGGTCCGAATCGGGGGCGAACCGCCAACGTCAGGACGCCCGGTCCAGGCGACCCAGGCGTCTGGGGAAAAGGGACCGCCCTCGGCCAGGACATCGAGGGCCTCGGCAAACAGGTCGTGGGGCCGGCCGTCCGGTGTCAAGGTCTCGGACCAGTGCTCGCGTGCGGTCACGGCGTCTCGCCGGAGCAGGGTTGCAGGGGCGGTGTGGCCGAAGGTGCCGCCCAGGCATCCTCTCCCTCTCCGGCCGTAGACCGCATCTCCTCACCGCTGCAGTGCCCAAAAGGGCCGATGTCCCAGATTGAGACACCGGCCTTTTCGGTTGTCGGGGGCTCAGGCGCAGTGGACATGCCCACCCACGGCCTCCTCAGCCGAGTTGCGTGGCGAAAGCCTCATACGCCCGGTCGTCGAACAGGACGAACCGCACCTCTTCGACGTCTGTCGACGCGTCCCGCACCGTCTGGACCGCGATACGAGCCGCATCCTCCATCGGCCACCGGTACACGCCGGTGGAGATCGCCGGGAACGCGACCGTACGGGCGCCCAGCTCGTCGGCCACGCGGAGCGACTCCAGGTGGCAGGAGGCGAGCAGTTCGGAGCGGTCCTCGGTGGACGACCAGACCGGGCCCACCGTGTGGATCACCCAGCGTGCGTCAAGGGCGCCCGCGGTGGTGGCGACCGCCTGGCCGGTGGGCAGGCCCCTGCCGTACTGCGAGGCGCGGAGTTTGCGGCACTCCTCGAGGATCGCGGGGCCGCCGCGGCGGTGGATGGCGCCGTCGACTCCTCCGCCGCCGAGCAGGGAGGAGTTCGCGGCGTCGACGATCGCGTCGGCGCTCTCGCGGGTGATGTCGCCCTTGGCGAGCGTGATGGTCGGTGTCATGTCTGCCTGAGCCTCCTCCAGACCGCCTTCGCCGCGTTGTGCCCCGACATGCCGTGTACCCCCGGCCCGGGTGGGGTGGCCGAGGAGCAGATGAAGACGGCCGGGTGGGGGGTGCTGTACGGGGAGAGGGAGAGCTTGGGGCGCAGCAGGATCTGGAGTCCGGAGACCGCGCCGGAGGCGATGTCGCCGCCGATGTAGTTGGCGTTGCGGGCCGCGAGTTCGGGCGGACCGGCGGTGGCGCGGGCGAGGACGCGGTCGCGGAAGCCGGGCGCGAAGCGCTCCAGTTGGCGTTCCATGGCGTCCGTGAGGTCGCCGGTCCAGCCGCTGGGGACGTGACCGTAGGCCCAGAAGACCTGTTTGCCTGCGGGTGCGCGGGTGGGGTCGACGACGCCGGGCTGGACCGTGATCATGAAGGGTCTGTCGGGTGCTCTGCCCTCCCGGGAGGCCGCGGTCAGAGCGGCGCCGATCTCCGCGCTGTCCGCGCCGATCTGCACGGTGCCGGCGGCACGGGCCTCCTCGGCGGTCCACGGCACGGGGCCGTCCAGGGCGTAGTCCACCTTGAAGACTCCGGGGCCGTACTTGTAGCCCTCGTAGTAGCGGCCGAAGTCCGCGATGCGGGCCAGGGCGGTGGGTGAGGTGTCGAAGACGTAGGCGCGGGCGGGCGGCAGGTCGTCGAGGCGTTTGACCTCGTAGTCCGTGTGGACCAGGCCGCCCAGGTCCTTGAGGTACGCGGTGAGTGCGTCGGAGATGGACTGGGAGCCGCCGCGGGCCACGGGCCAGCCGCGGGCGTGTGCGGCCAGGGCGAAGACCAGACCGATGGCGCCCGTGGCGAAGCCGTTCAGGGGCGCCATCACATGCGCGACGAGGCCCGCGAACAGGGTCTTGGCCTTCTCGTCCTGGAAGCGGCGGGTCAGCCAGGTCGACGGGGGCAGGCCGACCAGGCCGAAGCGGGCGAGGGTCACCGGGTCGCGCGGCAGCGCGGTGAGCGGCAGGGACATGAAGTCGCGGGCCAGGGTGTCCCACTTGGGGAGGAAGGGCGCGACCAGCCTGCGGTAGGCGCCCGCGTCCCGTGGGCCGAAGGACGCGGCCGTCTCGGCGACCGAACGGGACAGCACGGCGGCGGTGCCGTCGGTGAAGGGGTGCGCCATGGGCAGCTCGGCGTGCAGCCACTCGAGGCCGTACCGCTCCAGGGGCATGGTGCGGAACGCCGGGGAGTTGATGGCGAGGGGGTGGGCCGCGGAGCACGGGTCGTGCCGGAAGCCGGGCAGGGTCAGCTCTTCGGTGCGGGCTCCTCCGCCGACGGTGTCACGGGCCTCGAAGACCGCCACGGAGAAGCCGCGGCGGGCCAGCTCCACGGCGGCCGTCAGTCCGTTCGGCCCCGCACCCACCACGACAGCATCGAGCATCGACGGCACCTTCGGACCCCTTCGTCAGCCGATGGCCTCTGAGGATCAGGATATGCCGGGGCGCTGACAGCCACCTGCGGCGGGTGACTCACCCTGATCAGGCCGTGCCCGACAGCAGCCCGTGCACCCGGCGGGCCGTCGCGGTGTCGCGTGCGGCCGTGAACGGAAGGGCGTTGCCGCCCGTGATGCGGAAGGGCTCCCCGCTGAGCGTGAGGTGGACGCCGCCCGCCTCCTCGACCAGCAGGATGCCCGCCGCGTGGTCCCACGCCGCCTCCCAGGAGAAGGCGACGGCGTCCAACTGACCGCGGGCTATGGCGAGATACTCAAGGCCCGCCGAGCCGCAGGAACGGAACTCGATACCGCCGGTCCGCAGGCCGAGCAGGGCGCGCTTCTGCTCGTCGGTCGTGTAGTCCGGGTGGGAGGTGGCCACTTGGAGGTCTTGGCCTGGGGCGGGCGAGCCCGCGGACAGCCGCTCGCCGTCGAGGAAGGCGCCCTGGCCCCTTATGGCGATGGCCAGTTGGTCGCAGGCGGGTGCGTAGGTCCACGAGGCGAGCAGGGCTCCGCGGTGCGCGAGGGCGACCAGTGTGCAGAAGCCGGATTCGCCGCGCACGAACTGCCGTGTCCCGTCCACCGGGTCGACGATCCAGACCGGGGCGTCGCCCTGTATCGCCTCGTACGTCACCGGGTCGGCGTGCACCGCCTCCTCGCCGACCACGACCGAACCGGGCAGAAGCGCGCCCAGGGCGTCCGTGAGGTACTGCTCGGCGAGGCGGTCGGCGTCGGTCACCAGGTCGTGCGGTCCGGCCTTCTGGTCGACCTCGTGGGCGGCGAGTCTGCGGAAGCGGGGCATGATCTCGGCCGCGGCGGCCTTGCGGACCGCCTCCTCCACGTCGGCCGAGTGGCGGGCGAGAAACTCGTCGATGGTTTCCTTGTCTTCGATCATGGCTCCATGAGAGCACGCGCCACTGACAATCCCCGCCGTGCCGGTGGAGCCCCGGTGGAATCGACGTGAACTCGGCGTGCTCGGTCAGCGGCCCGGTGTGCGCGATCAGCGACCGACCGCGTACCCCTGCATGCCCCGCGGGTTCGCGGCCGCGGACAGGACGCCGGTCTCCGGGTCCCGGGCGACCGCGCACAGCCGGCCCTCCGACCAGGGCTCACCGACGGTGACGTCGTGTCCGCGGCGCCGCAGCTCCTCGACGACGCCGGGGTCCATGCGGGACTCGACCGTCACGCTTCCCGGCCGCATGCCGCGCGGGTAGAACGACCCCGGGAAGCTGTCGTTGTGCCAGTTCGGGGCGTCGATGGCGCCCTGCAGGTCGGGACCGCCGCGGACCTGAGCGCGCAGGGCGACGGCCAGGAAGAAGTGCAGCTGCCACTGGTCCTGCTGGTCGCCGCCGGGAGTGCCGAACGCCATGACCGGCACACCGTCGCGCAGGGCGATCGAGGGCGTGAGGGTGGTGCGGGGGCGGCGGCCGGGCGTCAGCGAGTTCGGCAGGCCCTCCTCCAGCCAGGTCATCTGCAGCCGGGTGCCGAGCGGGAACCCCAGCTCGGGCACGACGGGATTGGACTGCAGCCAGCCACCGCTGGGCGTCGCCGCGACCAGGTTGCCCCAGCGGTCGACGACGTCGAGGTGGCAG
This sequence comes from Streptomyces sp. NPDC051172, assembly GCF_040682555.1. Lineage (NCBI taxonomy): Bacteria > Bacillati > Actinomycetota > Actinomycetes > Kitasatosporales > Streptomycetaceae > Streptomyces > Streptomyces sp. NPDC051172. The sequence goes on along the minus strand of NZ_JBFBBE010000017.1, from coordinate 128,210 downwards.
GTGTCCCCGCGGGTGGCACCGTCGGCGCGCACCTCGGGTTCCCCGGCACGCGCGCGTGGCTCACCCGGCACCGGGGACGTGGTCGGCTTGGCGACCGTCGGCTCACCTGCGCCCATCGGGTCGAACCCGGGGTCGTCGGTGACGACCACGCGCGCGTGCCTGCTCAGCCGCGGGGCCCGCCCGCCGGGGCTGCCGGGACGCAGCTCGTACGAGGCCTTGTCGCCGACGAGGTCGCGCCGGGCCGCGTTGTAGTCCGCCGACAGGAGTTCGCCGAGCGGGACCTCGGCGGCGTCCCCGTACCAGGCCTCCCGGTCGGCCATGGCGAGCTTGCAGCCCTCGATCAGCAAGTGGACGTAGTCGGCGGACCCGTACTCCGGCAGCTCGGGCGGGAGCAGGGCGAGCTGCTGGAGGAAGGCCGGGCCCTGGCTCCACGGACCGGCCTTGCACAGGGTCCAGCCGTTCCAGTCGTACGTCGCCGGTGCCTCGTAGGTCGCGGACCAGCCGGCGAGGTCGGCGGCCGTGAGGGTGCCGGTGTGGCGCTCACCGCTGGTGTCCATGGTGGGCCGCTGCGCCTGCCGTATCAGAGCCTCGGCCACGAACCCCGACCGCCACACCTCCCTCGCCGCCTCGATCTGCGCGACCCGGCCCCCCGCACCGGCGACCTCGGCGAGCAGTCGCTTCCAGGTGGCGGCGAGGGCGGGGTTGCGCAGCAGCTCGCCGGGGCGCGGGGCCCTGCCACCCGGCAGGTAGACCTCCGCCGACGAGGTCCACTCCGTCTCGAAGAGCTGCCGTACCGACTCGACGGTCGCGCCGACGTTCTCCACGGGCGCGTGCCCGTGTTCGGCGTACCCGATGGCGTACTTGAGGACGTCTGCGAGGGGCTTGGTGCCGTGGTCGCGCAGCAGGAGCATCCAGGCGTCGAACGCTCCGGGCACGGCGGCGGCGAGCGGCCCGGTGCCGGGAACGAGTTCCAGCCCGAGTCCCCGGTAGTGCGCGACCGTCGCTCCGGCCGGTGCGACCCCCTGGCCGCACAGCACCCGCACCTCGCCGCCCGCCGGGGCGAGCAGGATCGGCACCTCGCCGGCCGGCCCGTTGAGGTGCGGCTCGACGACGTGCAGCACGAACGCCCCGGCCACGGCAGCGTCGTAGGCGTTGCCGCCGTCCTCCAGGACGGCCATCGCCGACTGCGAGGCCAGCCAGTGGGTGGAGGACACCGCCCCGAAGGTGCCCCGGAGGGTGGGACGAGTGGTGAAATGCATCTCTGACCTCGATGTCTGCGGGCATGGGCCAGAGCCATCCAACCCCAGAAGAATCCTGGGAAGAAAGAGCACCCGAGGCCCACTGCACATGCCGGGCACATCGGACAAGCAGCCGAGCGGGTCCGACGGCAAGGCCCCGCCGTCCGCCCTGCGCCCGACGGCCCCTCTCCTGCCCCCGGATGCGGCCACCACCAGCCCCCGCCGCCCGCTCCGCCCTTTCCACGGCCTGCCCGGTCTCCGTTCCTCGTTGTCGGCGGCACTGCGGCAGATCAGGATTTTGACCTCTGGATTACTCTTTCCAGGCCGACCGATTACATACCCGCAGCCATGATGGTCCGCGTTTGGTTAGGCATGCCTACGCTAAGAGGACCGCATGTGGGATGACGCATTTCCGAGCTTTTTGATCGGGCTGCGGGAAGGACTCGAAGCCGGGCTCATCGTCTCCATCCTCGTCGCGACCCTCGTGCGGGCCGACGCCCGCTCCCGGCTGCCGCAGGTGTGGACGGGCGTCCTTGCGGCGGTCGCGCTCGCCATGAGCTTCGGCGCGGTCCTCACCTTCACCGCCGCGTCCCTGTCCGCGACCGCCCAGGAGGCCTTCGGCGGCACGCTCAGCCTGGTCGCGGTCGCGTTCGTCACCGCGATGGTGTTCTGGATGCGCCGCTCGGCGCGCAGCCTCTCCGGCGAGATCAAGGAGAAGGTCACCAGCGCGCTCGGCATGGGTGCGGGCGTCCTGGTCGTCACCTCCTTCCTGGCCGTGGGCCGGGAGGGTCTGGAGACCGCGCTGTTCCTGTGGACCACCGCCCAGGCGGCCGGCGAGTCCGCGGGCCCTTTGACGGGCGCCGCCGTCGGCCTGCTGCTGTCGGCCGCCCTGTGCTGGGGCCTGTACCGGCGGGTGCTGAAGATCAATCTGACGAGGTTCTTCACCGCGACCGGCGTCGTCCTGATCGTCATCGCCTCCGGTGTCCTCGGGTACGGCCTGCGCGACCTGCAGGAGGGCGGTGTCCTGCCCGGGAGCACGGCGTTCGCGTTCGACCTGAGCGGCAGCATCGACGCCGGCTCCTGGTACGGCACCCTGCTCCAGGGCGTGTTCAATCTGACACCGGCCATGACCTGGCTGCAGGTCGTCGGCTACGGCGGCTACCTCGCCGTAGTGATGACGCTGTTCGTGCGCGGTGTGCGGGCCACGCCCCCGAAGCAGCCCGCTCCCGCCGAGCCGGCCTCGGATCGGGAAGCGGAGGCTGCCCGGCCCGCACGGCGCCGTCCCGCCTGGGTGGTCCCCGTGGCCGTCGTCACCGTGCCCGCGGTGATCGCGGGTCTCGCCGTGGCCTTCGGCCGCCCCAAGTCGGCCGCCGGGCAGACCATCGCCGTCTCGGAGAAGGACTGCGGCAAGGGCTTCAGCGCGCCCAAGCCCGGCAGGCAGACGTTCCAGATGCACAACACCGGCGACAAGACGTCCGAGGTGTACCTCGTCGATCCGGCCACGAGCGCCGTCTACGGAGAGGTCGAGGGCCTGGCGCCCGGTACCACCCGGGCGCTGGTCGCCACTGTCGCGGGCGGCACGTACGCGTGGCGGTGCGTGCCGAGCAACGGTACGGCGGTGACCTCCAAGGCGGTCCGCGTCACCGGCGGAGGAGCCGCGCAGGCGGTCGTGCCCGCCTCGGAGAAGGACCTCGCAGGCCCGCTCGCCCAGTACAAGTCGTACGTCGGCCAGGGCTTGGCCACTCTCGGCCGGCAGACGCACACCCTCGCCGCCGACATCCAGGGCAACCACCTCGGCCAGGCCCGCGCCGACTGGCTCGTCGCGCACCGCACGTACGCCTCACTCGGCGCCGCCTACGGCACCTTCGAGGACTTCGACCAGAAGATCAACGGCAGGGCCGACGGCCTGCCGGACGGCGTGCAGGACAAGGGCTTCACCGGCTTCCACCGCCTCGAGTACGGCCTGTGGCACGGCGAGTCGGCGACCTCGCTCACCGCTCCGGCGCAACAGCTGGCCGCCGACACCGCCGGGCTGCGCAGTGCTTTCCCGCACCAGGACTTCGACCCCTCAGACCTGCCACTGCGCGCCCACGAGATCCTCGAGAACACCCTGCAGTTCGAGCTGACCGGCGACACCGACGAGGGCAGCGGCACCAACCTCGCCACCGCCGACGCCAATCTCGCCGGCACCCGCGAACTGCTCACCGTCCTCAGGCCCCTGCTCACCAGCCGCTCCCCGCACCTGCTGCCCACCGTCGACGCGGACATCGCCCGCCTGCAGCAGCTCCTCGACGCGGCTCACCACGGCAGCTCCTGGACCCCCGTGGACCGGCTCGACCCGAGCTCCCGGGCCCGCCTGAACGGAGCCACCGGCCAGCTCCTGGAGGACCTCGCCCCGGTTCCCGACCTGTTGGAGATCCGGAAGTCCGCCTGATGACCGCCCCGCACCGCAATCCCCGTCACCACCCTGTACGCAGCGAAGGGAACGCCCCCATGCCGTCCGCCGAATCCCCCGCCCCGCAGGACGGCTGTCCCGCCGGTGCCGGCCGCCGTTCCTTCGTGAAGACGGCCCTCGGCGCCGGGGCCGCCGGAGCGGTCCTGGCCGGCGGCGGGCTCACGCTCGCAGAGAGCAGCGGCGGCAGCGGCAGCGGCAGCGCACAGGCGGCCACACAGACGGAGAACGGCCCCAAGGTCCCCTTCCACGGCGCCCATCAGGCCGGCATCCTCACTCCCGCCCCCGCGGCCGCCACCTTCGTGTCCTTCGAGGTCGTCGCCGACGACCGCAACGCACTGGCCGAGTTGCTGCGGACCATCACCGACCGCGCCCGCTTCCTCACCTCCGGCGGCACCCCGGCCGACCTGGGCGTGGGCGCGCCGCCCTCCGACAACGGCATCCTCGGCCCAACCGTCCCCGCCGACGGCCTCACCGTCACGGTCGGCGTCGGTTCCTCCCTCTTCGACGACCGCTACGGCCTTGCCAAGGCCAGGCCCCGCCGTCTGACCGCGATGCGGACCTTCCCCAACGACAATCTGAACCCCGCCGAGTGCCACGGCGACCTGTCCCTGCAGATCTGCGCCGACCGCCAGGACACCGTGCTGCACGCCCTGCGTGACATCGCCAAGCACACGCGCGGCGGCATGCAGATCAAATGGCGCATCGACGGCTTCCAGAACACGCCCCGCCCCAGCGGTGCGCAGCGCAACCTGCTCGGCTTCAAGGACGGCATAGCCAACCCGGACGTCACCTCCACGCGGGAGACCGACCGCCTGATCTGGGTCGGCGACGGTCAGGGCGAACCCGCCTGGGCGACCGGCGGCAGCTACCAGGTGATCCGTGTCATCCGCATGCTGGTGGAGTTCTGGGACCGGGTCTCGCTCAGCGAACAGGAGTTGATGTTCGGCCGCCGCAAGGACACCGGCGCCCCGCTCGACGGCGCCATGGAGACCGACGTCCCCAACTACGCCAAGGACCCGCACGGCACCGCGATCCCGCTGGACGCCCACATCCGCCGCGCCAACCCGCGCACGTCCAGGACCGACAACACCCGTATCCTGCGCCGCGGTTACAACTACGACCGCGGCATCGACAAGGTCGGCAACCTCGACATGGGCCTGGTCTTCTGCTGCTACCAGCAGGACGTCAAGCGCCAGTTCGAGGCCACCCAGACCCGTCTGATCGACGAGCCCCTCGTCGACTACATCTCTCCCACCGGCGGCGGCTACTTCTACGCCCTGCCCGGCGTCCGCGACGCCAAGGACTGGTACGGCCGCGGGCTGCTCGCGACCTGACGCAACGGCGCCCCTCCCGGCACCAGGAGCGCGCTCGCCAAGAGCAGCCTGTACAAGCAGGGCGGCCCGCTGCAGCTCTTCGCCGACCAGCTCGCCAAGGCCTGTGGTGGCACGAACCGCGACCGGGTGCACGGACTGCTGATGTCCGCACCCGCGCTCGGCGGACTGGCCATGCGCGCTGCGTTCCACTGCGGGCACCCTACGAAGATTTTGCGAATTCGCGGGGACCGCATGAACCGTCTTCCACCTGCCTGAAGTCCCCTTTGTCCGCTCGCACTCCGGGCCGGTAATCCCGTGTTCACCGACCTTCTCTTCCTGGGCGTTCTACGCGCGTGGTGTCATGCCCATGCTCACCCACCCCCCACGTGGCATCAACTCGACCAGGAGTCACACATGCTGTGGAAGGTCATCGGGCGCGCGGGTGTCGCCCTGGCGGCCGGCGCCGCCGTCGTCGCCACCGCCGTCCCCGCGAACGCGGCCAGCTACACCGCGTTCGCCTTCTCCCAGAGCGGCAGCCAGCCGAACATCTACGGCTTCATCAACTCGGCCACCACCTCCCTCGACATGACCATGTACGAGCTGGAGGACACCACGGCCGTCAACGACCTCATAGCGCTGGAGAACAAGGGCGTCACCGTGCGGGTGATCCTCGACCGGCAGCACAAGACCGCCAACAACTCGGCGTACACCGCCCTGACGAACGCGGGCGTGGGGGTGGTGTGGTCGTCGTCGAGTTTCGTCTACACCCACCAGAAGACGATCACGGTGGACGCCACCAAGTCGCTGGTCCTCACGGGCAATCTCACCTCGCAGTACTACGCCACCGGCCGCGACTACGGCGTCTTCACGGACGACACCCGTGACGTCGCCGCGATCGAGAAGGTCTTCAACGCCGACTACGCCGGCACCTCGATCACCCCGACCGACGGCGACCACCTGCTCTGGTCGCCCACCGACTCCCGCAACCGCCTGCTGTCCGTGGTCAACGCCGCCACCAAGACGCTCGACGTAGAGGAACTGGAGTTCAGCGACAGCACGGTGGTCGACGCCATCGCGGCGAGAGCGAAGGCGGGCGTGACCGTGCGGGTGGTGCTGGAAAGTCCGTCCAGCTACTCCAGCGAGGTGTCCGAGATCAAGGCGGCGGGCGGCACCGTCGTCGGCTACTCCGACCCCAACGGCTTCTACATCCACGCCAAGGCCATGGTCGCCGACTACGGCCTGGCCACCCAGGAGGTGGAGGCGGGCTCCATGAACATCAGCAGCAACTCGCTCTCCAACAACCGCGAGTTGGGCATCATCCTCACCGGCACGGGGGTGGCCCAGTCGGTGGCCACGACCGTCGAGACGACGTTCAACAGCGACTACGCGGGCGGCACAGCCGCGTAACGGCACCGGACGCCTGCTCACGGCTGCCGTCTGCCCACCGTGAGCAGGTGTCCGCTCGCGCCGAGGAGCGTCGGCTCCGACTCGATGCGACGGGTCGCCGCCAGCACGGCCTCGCGCCGCTCCGGGTCGTCCAGCCAGTCCTCCACGCCGTCCATCAGCCAGGCGAGGCCCTCCAGGCCGTACTGCCCCTGGAAGACGAGGCCGGCCTCGGTGAACTCGCCGGGCACCTCCGCGGGTTGGGCGAAGTAGGCGACGGTGAACAGGCCGCCCTCGCCGTCGTGCCGGCCGTCGCTGCTCGCTGCGTCCGTGCGCGCCCGCTGCGCCGGGTCGAAGTAGCGCTCCTTCCGGAGCAGGTCGTGCAGCCCCGCGTAGCGGTTGATGGTGGCCGCCACGACGGGCCCGCCCGGCCGTACCACCCGCCGCGCCTCGGCCAACGCACTCACCCGGTCCGCCCGTTCGGGCAGGTGATACAGCGGGCCGAGCAGCAGCACTGCGTCGTACGAGGCGTCGTCGTCCGTCAGGGACCGGGCGTCCCCGGACCTTGCGCGCACTCCGGGCAACCGGCCTGCCTGCTCGACGTGCAGCGGTACGGGATCGACGAGGTCGACCTCGTACCCGTCCTGCGCCAGCCACTGTGCGTGCACGCCACTGCCTCCGCCGACGTCCAGGATCCGTGCGGGAGCCGCCGGCAGCACCCGCCGCAGCACGTCCTGCGTGCGCCAGAACTCCAGCCGCCCGGCGGGCGCGCCGCCCTGTCTGAGGCGGGCGTCCTCCTTGCCCTGGGCGTAGTAGGCGAGGATCTCCTCGTGGACGGCCGGGCCCTGCGCGCGTGTCGTCTCCGTCATCGCACAAGGGTGCTGATCTCCGCATGCGGCCGCAACGGGTTAACGACTCCTGACAAAGGGCGGCTTGTGGATCTCCGGGAATGACGCCGTGTCAGTTTTCGCTGACGCTGACCGAAGGGGGTACGAGCCGGTCGAGACCAGGAGGACCGCTGCCAGGCACGAGTTGCTGCTCTGCGAGCCGCGGCCGCGGGCCGCAGACCTGCTGGATCCTCCCGAGATGGGGTCGACTCCAGCCACATCCGCGCGATGAAGGGCGGGCCGGCTACCGGTCCGTCCCCGGTGTACCGGGGCAAGGTTCGCCGGTTCCAGATCACGTACCCGCCCAGAGATCCGCGACGACATCCACCACGCGTTCGTCACCCTCGGCTGCACCGTCATCTGCCGACGACGACCGACGCGTCGATACGCACTCGTGGCAGCCGAGCCCGCACAGCCTCACAGCCGGGATTTCAGCACGCCGGCCTCACATCGTCCGCAGGGCCCGGTTCGTACTCGGTGCATGCCGGCTCGGTGTTGCGCGTCAGCGGTGGTCGACGTAGGCGACGAATCCACCCACGGTCAGACCCAACTCGCATCCGGTGCGGAAGGCCGCGTGGCGCATGCGCGGGGTGTGCTGTGCGTCGGTCATCGCATACGGTGCGCGGATCCCCAGTTCCACGCCGCACAGGCACACGACGTTGCCGTGACGCAGGGCGGCGGCCGTCCACTCGGGGTCGTGCGCGACCCAGGTCCGGGAGTAGATCTCACCGTCGGGCGTCCGCAGTTCCAGCCGGGAGTAGGTGTACCCGAGGAACTGACTCAGTTTTGGCTGTTCATCGGGTATCTCGTGCAGCTGCCATCCAGGGATCAGGTGCAGGTCGGAGAACTCGGCCGGCAGGCGCCTCATGCCGAACAGGATGGCGCCTTCGATCTGCGGTTCCTCGGGCATGTCGTCGCGCGTGGCTCCCCACGGCATGACGAACCCGAAGTCGCCCACGCCCACGCCGGTACGGAACTCCAAGAGGGCAGTGGGCATGTGACATGTCCGCATGTGATCGAGGGTGACCGTGCCTTCCGCGGTGTCCAGGACCATCAGCACGCGCCCGAGCCGCAGCCCGGGGTCGTCGCTGAACAGGATCCGCCCGTCGTCGTCGACCTGTTCGAACTGATACGAGCTCATCTCCTACGGCCCTCCGGTTGGTTGCCGCCGTTCCGCGTCCGCAAAGCAGACGATGGATTGTTGAACCATCCTATTGAAGGATCGTTCAACAATCCATACATTGGACCGTGTGCACCACCAGGCCGGCGGTTTCGTCGAAAGCAGGGGGGAGGATGAGCGCGGGCGAAGCAGGCAAAGGGCGGACAGGCGTGGGCCGGCGGGTGCTGGTGGGCGCCGCAAGCACCGGCGCGGCGTTGGCGCTGTGGGCAGCCGTCCGTCTGGGCGTGCGCACGGACTTCGTCGGGCACGCCCCGTGGATCTACGAGCTGTGCGCGCTGGCGCTCGTCCTCGGCTGCGTGTTCCTGGGCATGTGCTGGTGCTTGGACATCCGGTGGCTGCTGTGTGCGGTATGCCTCCTCGGGGTGCTGTTCCTGCAGAACAAGGAGCTGGATCAGCAGGTACTGCACCAGTACGGGCGTACCGAACACGTCAGGGTCCGGCAGATTCAGTGGTCCGCCGGCGACGGCATGGGCGACAGCGCCCCCGTCTACACGGTCACCGTCCTCGACGGCCCACCGCTGGCTCCGATCGAGGAGAACGGGCTCATGGGCTGGAAGTGGGTGGTAGGCGGCACTTACGCGGTGACCGTCGATCCGCAGGGCCGTGCCCCGCTCAGACGGGGCGACAAGCCCGGGCCCCCGGTGATCCAGCAGTTCCTGCAGATCCCGCTCGGCCTCGGCCTGGCCGCCGCCCTGCGGCGGCCCGCAGGGCTGCTCCTGCGCCGACGACGCGTCCCGTCAGCCGGACCCACTCGGCCATAGGGGGCCGTGACAAAGCGCCAACTACCGTGTCACAGCTCACTGCGCAGGTTGTGGGCGCCGCAGGAGTGACAGGTGTCGCACCCAAGTGCCAACCAGAGCTCGTTCGGTCTGCACGCCGCCCGGGAGACGTCATGACCGTGATCGACGGCAGCCGACAGGCACACACCTGGAACGGCGTCGATGCTGCCCTGTTCGCGGCGGCGGCCGTCAAGCCCGCCGACCGGGTCCTCGACGTCGGCTGCGGCACCGGCGCCACGACCAGGATCGCCGCCCGGCCGGCCGCGCGCGGGCACGCGGTAGGCGTCGACATCTCGGCGCCGCTGCTGCGCACCGCCCAGAAGCTGACGGCCGCGGAGAAGGTCGCGAACGCCTCGTACCAGGTGGCGGACGCGCAGGTCCGTCCTTTCCCGCCCTGCGGCTACGACATGATCGCCAGCCGGGGCAGCGTGCCGTCCTTGGTGTGCCCACGGTCCGGCCCCGGCCCCGATCGCGTCCGGTCGGTACTGAACAACTGGGAGAACGTCGAGGTCGAGTGGCATGACGGCATCCGGCTCGGCGCCGCCGGCCGGCCGAGTCGGATGCCCACCGATGCCGACTGATCAGTAACCGGGCGGCCACGGAGCGAGTTGACACTTCCGTCTCACAGGGACTCATGTGAGACTGGCGCCCCGTCCGCAGTGCGGACCCCCTCCGCACACCGTCCCCCACCGAAAAGTGTGCCGTGCGCGATTTTCCTCTGCCGCTCGCTCTGACCGCGCGTCTGTCCCCGGTGGTCGTGCTGGCCGCGGCGGGCTGGGCGCTGACGTCCGGCCCCGCGGCGACGACGACCGCCGAGCACAAGGACGCACCGCAGACCGGCAACCAGTCGGCCTCCGCCCCGTCCACGACCGCGCAGACCAAGACGTACGCCGCCTCCCCCGCGCCGTGCGGCAGCGTGACCGAGAAGACGCTCAAGTCGCTCGTTCCGGGCGCCAATACGGCAGGCAAGGAAATTCAGTCGACGGACGCGAAACTGCGCCGCACCTGCTCCTGGAACGCGCTCAAGGGCTACGACTACCGGTGGCTCGACGTCTCCTTCGAAGTCATGAACTCGGACGAAGCAGCACAGAGCGCCTACAAGCAGCGAATTGCGGAGAAGAGCGGCGGAGGTGCGGTTCCCGGACTCGGTGACCAGGCCTACTCCATCGTCAACCTCACCACCCAGGACAAGCAGCAGACCCGCGAAGGCATGGTGTTCGCGCAGGTCTCCAACGTGCTGGTGGTCGTCACGTACAACGGCAGCGACTTCGAGACGAAGAAGGCGCCCAGCACGGACGAGATCAACAAGGGTGCGATCGAGGCGTCGAGGGACGCCGTGACCGCGCTGGAGGGCAGCCGGTAGGACCGGCTGCCCTCCGAAGGCGAAGGCGAAAGCACAGGCTCAGGCTTCGAGGCGGTCCCTTCCGCGCAGCAGCATCAGCACCACGTACAGGACCATCGAGGTGCCGAGGCCGACCGCCCAGCCGTAGTCGGCGAGCGGTTCCAGCGCCGGGATGGGCCGCCCGTCGATCAGCGGCTTGAAGCTGGCGCCGCCGATCGCCAGGACGCCGCCGGCCACGAAGGCGACGACGGCCCGCCAGTTCCAGCCGCCCTCGTACCAGTAGCGCCCGCCCGCCCGGTACAGGTCGACGAGGTCGAGCCTGCCGCGGCGCAGGATCCAGTAGTCGGCGATGAGGATGCCGGCGACGGTGCCGAGCAGTCCGCCGACCAGTCCGAGCCAGGTGAAGATGTAGCCCTGCGGGTCGGAGTACAGCTTCCACGGGAAGATCAGCACGCCGATGACGCAGGTGGCGAGCGCGCCGGCCCGGAAACCGACCTTCCGCGGCGCGATGTTGGAGAAGTCGAAGGCCGGCGAGACCAGGTTGGCCGCGATGTTCACGGACAGGGTCGCCACCAGCACGGTCACCAGCGCGTACAGCAGGCCGAAGACGTTGTCCGTCTTTGCCGCGAGCTGGACCGGGTCCCAGACCGTCTGCCCGTACACGGCCTGCGAACCGGAGGTGACCAGCACGGACAGCAGCGCGAAGAGCGTCATGGTGGTGGGCAGGCCGAGCGCCTGTCCCCAGGTCTGCGCCTTCTGCGACTTCCCGTAGCGGGTGAAGTCCGGGATGTTCAGCGACAGCGTCGACCAGAAGCCGATCATGCCCATGAGGGACGGCCAGAACAGCTTCCAGAAGCCGCCGCCCCAGCCGAGCTTGGAGGGCTGGTCGAGCAGCGGGCCGAAGCCGCCTGCCTTGTTGCTCATCCAGATCAGCATCACCAGCGCGCCCACGATGACGAAGGGCGCCGCCCAGTTCTCGAAGCGGCGGATCGTCTCCATGCCCCGGTAGATGATGGCGACCTGGATGACCCAGAAGATGGCGAACGACAGCCACATCGTCCAGGCGTACCCGCCGACCTTCCCGGCGTCGGACCAGCCGTTGCCGATCAGCTTCCCGGCGAGGAAGTAGATCGCCTCGCCGCCGATCCAGGTCTGGATGCCGAACCAGCCGCACGCCACCAACGCCCTTACGACGGCGGGGAGGTTGGCGCCGCGGATACCGAAGGAGGCACGGGCGAAGACCGGGAAGGGGATGCCGTACTTCGGTCCCGCATGCCCGGTGAGCAGCATCGGGATCAGCACGATCACATTGGCCAGGGCGATGGTGAGCACCGCCTGCTTCCAGTCCATGCCGACGGCGATCAGACCGGAGGCCAGGGTCCAGGAAGCCGTGTTGTGGGCCATGCCGACCCACAGGGCGGAGAAGTTGTACGTGGTCCAGGTGCGCTTCTCGACCGGGACCGGGAGCAGGTCCTCGTTGGCGTACGGGCCGCTGGGCAGCGGGGACCCGGGGGCGATCTCCACCCGCCCGTCGGCGAGGGTGACTTGGGCTGTCGGCGGTATGGCCGTGGGAGCGGTGTCGGTCATGGGCAGGCCAATCAATGAGGGGTGATCCGGAAAGGCCGTGCGGGGCGGGCTCCGGCCCCCTCCCCGGGGAGGTGGGGAGGGGAGAACTGGAGTGGGGGGCTGGGGAGTCGGGCGCAGCTGTCGGTTCAGCCGTTGACGGCCGGGATCACCTGCGACCCGTACGCGTCGATCACGGCCTCCTGCGCGTCGTGCATGTCGTAGACGGCGAACTGGTCGACGCCCAGCTCGCGCAGCGCGTTCAGCTTCTCGATGTGCTTCTCGACCGGGCCGATGATGCAGAACCGGTCGACGATCTCGTCGGGGACGAACTGGGTGTCCGGGTTGTCGGCGCGTCCGTGGTGGGAGTAGTCGTATCCCTCGCGGGCCTTGATGTAGTCCGTGAGCTCGTCGGGTACGGCGGCGGAGTGCTCACCGTACTTGGAGACCAGGTCGGCGACGTGGTTGCCGACCATTCCGCCGAACCAGCGGCACTGGTCGCGGGCGTGGGCGAGCGCCTCGGGCGAGTCGTCCTCGGTGACATAGGCGGGGGCGGCGACGCAGATCTTGACGTCGGCGGGGTCGCGGCCGGCCTCGGCGGCAGCGTCCTTGACCGCCTTCACCATGTACTGGGTGAGGTAGAGGTCGGAGAGCTGCAGGATGAACCCGTCGGCCTCCTCGCCGGTCATCTTCAGGGCCTTGGGGCCGTACGCCGCCATCCATACGGGGAGTTCGGCACCCGGCTTGATCCACGGGAACTTGATCACGGTGCCGCCGAGGTCGGCCTCCTCGCCGCGGCCCAGCGCCCGGATGACCTTCATGGCCTCGCTGATCCGGGCCAGGGTGTTGGGCTTGCGGCCCGCGACACGCATCGCGGAGTCGCCGCGGCCGATGCCGCAGACGGTGCGGTTGCCGAACATGTCGTTGAGGGTGGCGAAGGTGGAGGCGGTGACCTCCCAGGTGCGGGTGCCCGGGTTGGTGACCATGGGGCCGACCGTCAACTTGGTGGTGTTCGACAGGATCTGACTGTAGATCACGAACGGTTCCTGCCACAGCACGGCGGAGTCGAAGGTCCAGCCGTAGGTGAAGCCGTTGCGCTCGGCGCGCTTCATCAGGCTGACGACCTTCGAGGCCGGCGGGTCGGTCTGCAGGACGAGTCCGAAGTCCATGGCGCCACTCCTAGTTGAGGTACTGACAGGTGGAGCGCGGGGTGTAGACGCCGTGCCCGGCGTGTCCGGTGTACTCCCGCTCGTTGATGACGACTTCGCCGCGCGAGAGGACCGTCTCGACCCGGCCGGTGGTGCGCTTGCCCTCGTAGGCCGAGTAGTCGACGTTCATGTGGTGCGTCTCGACGGACATGACCTGCTCGGCGTTCGGGTCGTAGATGACGACGTCCGCGTCCGCGCCGGGCGCGATGGTGCCCTTCTTCGGGTACATGCCGAACATGCGGGCCGGGGTGGCGCAGGCGATCTCGATCCAGCGGCGGCGGGAGATGTGGCCCTCGACGACGGCCTGGTGGAGCAGGTCCATGCGGTTCTCGACGCCGGGGAGACCGTTGGGGATCTTGGAGAAGTCGCCGCGGCCGAGCTCCTTCTGGCCCACGAAGCAGAACGGGCAGTGGTCGGTGGAGACCACCTGGAGGTCGTTGGTCCTGAGCCCCTGCCAGAGCTTGGCCTGGTGCTCCTTGGGGCGGAGCGGCGTGCTGCACACGTACTTCGAGCCCTCGAAGTCCGGCTCGGCGAGGTTGTCGGTGGACAGGAACAGGTACTGCGGGCAGGTCTCGCCGAAGACGGGGAGCCCCTCGTCACGCGCGCGTGCCAGCTCGGCCACTGCCTCCATGGCCGAGACGTGCACGACGTAGAGCGGGGCGCCCGCCACCTGCGCGAGCTTGATGGCGCGGTGCGTGGCCTCGGCCTCCAGCAGCGCCTTGCGGACCTCGCCGTGGTAGCGGGGGCCGGTCTCGCCGCGGGCCAGCGCCTGTTCCACCAGCACGTCGATCGCGATGCCGTTCTCGGCGTGCATCATGATCAGGCCGCCGTTCTCGGCGGAGCGCTGCATGGCGCGCAGGATCTGGCCGTCGTCGGAGTAGAAGACGCCCGGGTAGGCCATGAACTGCTTGAAGGAGGTGACGCCCTCCTCGACCAGCAGGTCCATCTCCTTGAGCGTGTCCTGGTTCACGTCGGAGACGATCATGTGGAAGGCGTAGTCGATCGCGCATTTGCCCTCCGCCTTGGCGTGCCAGGCGTCGAGGCCCTCGCGCAGGGAGTGACCGACGCTCTGCACCGCGAAGTCGACGATCGTGGTCGTACCGCCCCAGGCGGCCGCCCGGGTGCCGGTCTCGAAGGTGTCGGAGGCGAAGGTGCCGCCGAACGGCAGCTCCATGTGGGTGTGGGCGTCGACGCCGCCCGGGATGACGTACTTGCCGGTGGCGTCTATGGTCCGCTCGGCGGTCCAGGCCTCCGCGGCGGGGGTGCCGGACGCGGCGAGGGCGGCGATGCGGCCGTCCTCGATGAGGACGTCGGCGTGGAGTTCGTCGGATGCGGTGATTACTAGGCCACCGCGGATGACCGTACGGCTGCTCATGCTTTTCCACTCCGCTGCTTGTTCGACGAGTGCGGGTCGGTTGTGGCTGGTCGCGCAGTTCCCCGCGCCCCTGAAGACAGAGACAGGGCGCGGGTGTGACCGGCGGCTTGTTACGGCGCCGTCAGCGGGCCGTACGCGTCCGGGCGGCGGTCTCGGAAGAACTGCCAGCGGTCGCGGACCTCGCGGAGCTTGGCCAGGTCCAGGTCGCGGACGACGAGTTCGGTCTCCTTGTCGCTCGCCACCTCGCCGACGAACTGGGCCTCCGGGTCGACGAAGTACGTCGTCCCGTAGAAGTCGTTGTCGCCCAGCTCCTCGACACCGACACGGTTGATCGCGCCGACGAAGTACTCGTTGGCGACGGCCGCCGCCGGCTGCTCCAGCTGCCAGAGGTAGGCGGACAGACCGCGTGAGGTGGCCGACGGGTTGAAGACGATCTCGGCGCCCGCGAGGCCCAAGGCCCGCCAGCCCTCCGGGAAGTGGCGGTCGTAGCAGATGTAGACGCCGATCTTCCCGACCTTGGTGTCGAAGACGGGCCAGCCGAGGTTGCCGGGGCGGAAGTAGAACTTCTCCCAGAATCCCGGGACCTGGGGAATGTGGTGCTTGCGGTACTTGCCGAGGTACGAGCCGTCCGCGTCGATCACCGCGGCCGTGTTGTAGAGGACGCCGGGCTGCTCCTCCTCGTACATGGGCAGGATCAGTACGATGCCCAGTTCCTTGGCGAGCGCCTGGAAGCGCTTGACGATCGGGCCGTCCGGGATCGCCTCCGCGTACTCGTAGAACGCCTTGTCCTGGACCTGGCAGAAGTAGGGCCCGTAGAACAGTTCCTGGAAGCACAGGACCTGAGCGCCCTGCGCGGCCGCGTCCCGGGCCGCCTGCTCGTGTACCTGGATCATCGACTCCTTGTCGCCCGTCCACGCGGTCTGGAAGAGGGCGGCACGAATCACTCTGCTCATCGGGACCTCCGGTCGCTCGGTGTGCGAGAAGACTAGGAAGTCCGAAAACCGGCTTTGAGTTGCACGCTGTCACGTCTGCGGGCCTCGCGCGTGCCACCGTGTCACTCTCTTGCGAGCCCATGTTTCACCGCCGTTTTCCCAGGTCGTGGCATGTTTCACCCCTGTTGCGCGTCGTGCGCGAGGAGCGCGATGTGCACCGAGGCGGCCTGTTCGAAGTCGTCCAGGTCCACGCCGAGACGGCCCTGTATGGCCTCCAGGCGGCGGTACAGGGCGGGCCGGGAGACGTGGTGGAGCTGGGCGGTGCGGGACTTGTTGCGGCCGGTGGCGAGATAGGTGCGCAGCACGGACAGCAGGTCCTCGTCGGCCGCGCACAGCAGCCCGTCCAGCTCCCGTTCCGCGAACGACTGCACATGCGGATCGTCCCGCAGCAGCCGGATCAGGCCTCGCAGGTGTACGTCCCTGAGGCGTACGACGGCCGGGAGGTCCAGGGCGGCCGAGGAGTCGGCGACGGCGTCGGCGACGTGCTGGGCCTCGCGCAGTCCGGCGGGCACGTCGTCCCAGGCGGTGCGCGGGTCGGCGGCGGCCACCACGGCCTTCGTCGACCCCGATTCCGTGCGCAGCCTTGCCGCGAAGTGCGTGGCGAGCGCCTCGGCGTCCTGGTCGCGGGCGAGGCTGAGCAGGACCGCGGTGGCCGCGTCGGCCAGCTCGGCGACCAGACCGGGCAGCCCCAACATCCTCAGCACCCGGTCGAGTTGGGCCGTTTCTCCGTCCCGCACGACCAGCGGTACGAAGGTGCGTCGGTTGACCGGGAGTCCCGCGGCACGCGCGCGTGGCAGCAGCTGCCTCGCCGGTACGACACCGCTGACCAGGTCGGTGAGCAGGCTCTGCGCGGACTGCTCCTCCCAGGTGTGGGCCGAGTTGCCGCCGAGCATGCGGTGCAGGACGAGGGCCTCGGCGGCCCGGTCGGCGAGCAGGCGTCCGGTGGCGGTGTCGCCCCGGTAGCCGCACAGCATGATCTGGCCCCAGCGTTCGCCGCGCCCGCCGAGTTCGGCGCGGATCCAGCCGTCTCCCTCGCTGCCGCCGGCCTGCCGGGCGATGCGCTCCCAGTCGCGCAGCACGTCGTCCACGGCCGGCCGCTCCCCCGCGGTGGCGAGGACGCGGTGGGCGAGGTTGGTGACGACGACCGGGCAGGCGCTGTGCTGGGCGATCTCGTCGAGAAGCCGTTGCAGCGGGGCGCCCGCGGTGATGAGACCGGTGAGCGCCGTGCGGACGGACTCCGAAAGGCTCACGGCGGCGAACTTCCGCCGGACCAGCCGGGCCTGCACCTCCTCCGTCAGCTCCGCGAACGGGAAGGGCCGGTGCAGGACGACCATGGGCAGCCCGCACCGCTCGGCGGCCCGGCGCATCACGTCCGGCGGGGAGGGGAAGGCCCGCCCGAGGCCGAGCACGACGGCCGCCGCCTCCGCGCGGTGCAGGGACCGGATGTACTCGGCCTGCTTCTCGTCGTCGCCGGCGAGCAGCACTCCGGTGGTGAGCACCATCTCGCCGCCGCTGAGCATGACGCCCACGTCGGGCGCCTCGGCGACATGCACCCAGCGCACGGGCCGGTCGAGCTGGGCCGCGCCGGCCACCACCTCGGGCTCCCCTGCGAGGACCCGTTCCAGGGTCAGCACCTGGCGTACCGACAGGGCGGGTTCGGGGATCCCGAAGGTGGTCATGGCGGTCTTCCCTTGCTCAGTCCACTACTGCGTGAGGCTCCTCAGAGCGCGTTCGAGGATCGCGGCGCCCTCCTCCGCCTCCGCGACCGTCAGGGACAGGGGCGGGGCGATGCGCAGGGCGCTGGTGTTGTGGCCACCGCCCTTGCCGATGAGCAGTCCGTCCGCGCGGGTCGCTTCGAGGACGGCGGACGCGGCGTCCGGGTCCGCCTCGTCGGTACCCGGCTTCACCAGCTCGACGCCGAGCATCAGGCCGCGGCCGCGCACCTCCCGTACGTGCGGGACCTGGGCGGCGACGGTCCGCAGCCGCTCGATGAGCAGCCCGCCGACCCGCCGGGCGTTGCCCTGGAGGTCGTGTTCCAGCAGATAGGTGAGGTTGGCGAGGCCGGCCGCCATGGTGATCTGGGTGCCGCCGAAGGTGGAGATGCTGTTGGAGTCGAGGCAGTTCATGATGTCGGCGCGGGCGACGACACCGCCGATGGAGCTGCCGTTGCCGATGCCCTTGGCGAAGGTGAGGATGTCCGGCGGGCCGCTCTGCCCGTGCGCCTGCCAGCCCCAGAAGTGGTCGCCGGTGCGGCCCCAGCCGGTCTGCACCTCGTCGGCGATCCACAGGATGCCGCGCTCGGCGAGCACCTCGCGGAAGGCCGCGTACAGGCCGTCCGGCCCGGAGGTGAAGCCGCCGACGCCCTGGATGGGCTCGGCGATCAGCGCGGCGGGCGGGCGGGTGTGGCCGAGCAGGTCCTTGAGGTCGTCGACGCAGGCCGCGATGAAGTCGTCGTCGCTGAGCGAGGCGTACGGGCCGCGGGTGCGGACGCCGCCGTGGACGTACAGGGTCTGCAGCGGTGACAGCGAGGTCGGGGACCAGCCGCGGTTGCCGGTGATGCCGACCGCGCTGAAGGAGCGGCCGTGGTAGCTGTTGCGCATCGCCAGGATCGTGTTGCTGCGCCGGTGGGTGGTGGCGAGCAGCAGGGCGGTGTCGTTGGCCTCGGTGCCGGAGGTGGTGAAGAAGACGCGGGCGTCCGGGATGCCGCTCAACTGGGCGATGCGCTCGGCGAGTTCGACCATCGGGCGGTTGAGGTAGAGCGTGGACGAGTGGAGGATCCGCCCGGCCTGCTCGCTGACCGCCTTGGTGACCTCGGGCAGCGCGTGCGCGGTCATCGTGGTGAGGATGCCGCCGAAGAAGTCGAGGTACTTGTTGCCGTCGGAGTCCCAGACGTGGCGGCCCTCGCCGTGCGTGATCTCCAGCGGGTCCTCGTAGTAGAGGGCGAGCCAGTCGGGCAGCACCGACTTGTGGCGGGCGTAGAGGTCGGTCACGGCTGCACCAGTCCTTCGTAGGCGTCGGGTCGTCGGTCACGGTAGAACGCCCACTGCTGCCGCACTTCCTCGATCAGGTCGAAGTCGAGGTCGCGGACGAGGAGTTCCTCGGCCTTGTCGCTCGCGGTGTCGCCGACGAACTGGCCGCGCGGGTCGACGAAGTACGAGGTCCCGTAGAAGTCGTTGTCGCCGTACTCCTCGACGCCGACCCGGTTGATCGCGGCGACGAAGTACTCGTTGGCCACGGCCGCGGCGGGCTGCTCCAGCCGCCAGAGGTAGGACGAGAGACCGCGGTGGGTGGCGGAGGGGTTGTAGACCAACTGGGCGCCGTTGAGCCCGAGTTGACGCCACCCTTCGGGGAAGTGTCGGTCATAGCAGATGTAGACACCCACCTTGCCGACCGCCGTGTCGAAGACGGGCCAGCCGACGTTGCCGGGCTTGAAGTAGTACTTCTCCCAGAAACCCTTGACCTGCGGGATGTGGTGCTTGCGGTACTTGCCGAGGAAGGTGCCGTCGGCGTCGATCACGGCGGCGGTGTTGTAGTAGAAACCGGACTGCTCGACCTCGAAGACCGGCACGACGATCACCATGCCCGTCTCGCGCGCGAGGTCCTGCATACGACTCACGGTCGGCCCCTCGGGCACCGGCTCCGCCCAGCGGTAGTGCTCGGGTTCCTGGACCTGGCAGAAGTAGGGGCTGTTGAAGACCTCCTGGAATCCGATGATCTTCGCACCCCGGCGGGCCGCCTCGCGGGCGTGCTCCTCGTGTTTCGCCACCATGGACTCGGTGTCGCCGGTCCAGGTGGCCTGGACCAGAGCGGCACGAACGACGTTGGCCATGAGCTGCTCCTTCGGCGGGTCGTCAGAGCCTCTACGCCCGTAGAACAGGCCGTAGAGGGATGAACGTAAGCCTCCGGGAGAGCCTTGCCAAGACCATCGCCGTTAACCCGCGGAGTCGATCACGTTTCGCACTCCTGTGGAGGAGCGGAGGGGCCGGTGGGAGTGGTGGTCGGGGCGTGTCAGGCGGCGAAGCCGGCGACGCGGAGGGCGTGCACCAGATCCCAGTGTCGCTCTTCGGAGACGCCCTGCGCGGCCTCCAGCAGGAGCGGTACGAGGGCCCTCGGGTCGGGCTCGGCGCTGCGGGCCGCCTCCTCGGGGGTGCGGACGCGGACGTATGCGTCGAGCAGCGCGCGCACCTCGCGGTCGCGCCCCTCACCGGCCAGTGCCAGTACGGCCTGCCCGATCTCGGCGGCGGGCCGGGCGACGCCCTGCCGCAGCATCTGGTCCCCGTCGTCGCCGCGCCCGGCCGCGACCAGGGCGTCCGCGGCGGCCACGAGCCGGTCGGCGGGCAGCGAGGCGGCCTCCCACAGCAGGGTCGCCCAGTCGGCGCCGAGCCCGGCGCGCTGCAGTTCCGCGGCGAGCAGCGGGAAACGGGCGGCGGGCCAGTGGGCGGCGTCGACGAGCAGCGCGTGCGCCTCGCCGCTGCGCCCCTCCTGACGCAACCGCACCAGCCGCTCGACGGCCCCGACGACCTCTCGGGGCCCCGCCGTGTCCAACGGCTCGGCCTCCGGCTGCTGCGGCCGCTCCGCCACCTCGGCGGCCCCGGCGAACCTCGCTCCGCGCGGGGAACGACCCGTGGCCTTCGGAGCGGGCAGGACGGGCGCGGCGTTCGGCGGCACGGCGACGGGGGCGGCCTCCTCCTCCACCATCCCGGCGAACCGCGCACCGCCTCGACGGCGCTTGCGCTGTTTGGGCGCGGGCGGTTCAGGGGCGGGCTGCGCCACGCCGTTGGGGGTGGCGTGCGGCTGGGGCTCGTACGAGACAGGACGCGCCGCCTGGAACGGGCCACGGGGCTGTGCCGCGCCGCGGGCAGCGGACTGCCCTTCTGCGACATCCTCGCGCGCCCCCGCCGGACCTCGCCCCGCCCCTGCGGGGTCATACGAGTCGTACACCGGCGCCGCACCTGAGGCGGCGGCCTCGTAGGGACCGCCCTGCTGCCCCTCTGCGACTGCGCGGTCGTACGGGCCGCTCCGGGCCCACGCAGAGCCACCGCCGTGCGAGTCCGTCGACTGTATGCCACCCCGGGCGCCCGCTTCGAACAGCCCCCGTTGCCCGTCTGCGGGACCGGCGTCGTACGCGCCGCGCCGGTGCGGGAAACCCTGACTGGGGGCCTCGTCGCCGTCCGCGGGTGGTGGCTCGTCCGGGGGGAACTCCCTGTCGATGCGGTAGACCGCGCCCTCCGCGATGCGGGTCCGGCGGATCGCCGCCGCCCGGCCGTCTGCCGTGCGGCTGTCCAAGTCGGCCATCCGGGCGCGGAGTTCGGCGCAGCGTGCGGCGGCCCGTTCGTGGTCGTCGCGGGCCCAGGCCAGGTCGAGGCGGAGGGCGTCGGCCTCCTGCCGGGTGGTGGCGGCGGCGAGCCGCTGGCCCAGTCCCGCCTGGCGTTCGGCGGCGTATCGCTGCTCGCGGAGCATGACGTCGAGCCGGTCACCGAGGGCGTCCCGGCCGCCGGGCCGGGCGTCGTGCGCCGCGAGCGCGGCGGTGTGCAGCCCGCGGGCCCGCTCCTTCTCCTGGGCGGCGGCAGCCGGACCGTACTCCGCGGTGAGGTCCTGCAGAAGCGCCTCCACCACGTCCCAGGGCGGCACCTCACGCCCCTCGAGACAGGCCCGCATCCCGTCGGGGTCGCGCTGCCAGAAGACGGCGCACCAGCCGCCGCCCTGATCCAGGCGTGCCAGCAGGCCGTTCAGGTAGTTCACGAACTCCCGTACCCGGCCCGGGAGTTGATCCACAGCCATCGCCCAACTCCCGCCAGACCGGAGCACTCCGGTCCGTTAGACAACACGAGCCGTATTACGGGAGCGCTACGAGAAGTTTTCCGACGGGACGCAGAGTACGCCCTGCCTGCCGGAACGTGACGTGCGCGGGGACAGCTCCTGGCGGACTCACACCGCGACCGGCGCGCAGGCCCCCGCGAGTTCGTCCATCGACAGGCCGAGCGCGCGGGCCAGTGCGGCGACCGTGAAGAAGGCCGGCGTCGGGGCCCGGCCCGTCTCGATCTTCCGCAGGGTCTCCGCGGAGATCCCGGCGTCCGCCGCGACGTCCGTCATGCTCCGTCCGCCGCGGGCCTCGCGGAGCAGCCGTCCGAGCCGCTCGCCGCGTTCGCGTTCTTCGGGGGTGAGAGGGGTGCGCACCATGCCGTCATTCTAATACCGGTATAGTAATTGGCATGGTGGAGCTGAAGACAGACACATCTATCGACGCCATGTACGAGGCGGGGCAGGTGGTCGGGCGGGCCCTGACGGCCGTACGAAACGCTGCCGACGTGGGCGTTTCCCTGCTGGAGCTGGACGAGGTGGCCCGCGGGGTGCTGCGGGAGGCGGGGGCCTCCTCCCCCTTCCTCGGATACCGCCCCTCCTTCGCCCCGGTCCCCTTCCCGGCCGTCATCTGTGCCTCGGTGAACGACGCGATCGTGCACGGCATCCCGACCGGCTACCGGCTGCGCGACGGCGACCTGGTCTCCATCGACTGCGGCGCCGAACTGGGCGGCTGGGTCGGCGACTCGGCGACCAGTTTCGTGGTCGGCGAGCCGCGTGCGGCGGACCTGCGGCTGATCGAGACGGCGGAGCGGGCCCTGGCGGCGGCCATCGCGGCGGCGGTGGTCGGCAACCGCATCGGCGACATCGCCCACGCGATCGGCACGGTGTGCCGCGCGGCGGGCTACGGCATCCCGGACGGTTTCGGCGGGCATGGCATCGGGCGCCGCATGCACGAGGACCCCGGGGTCCCGAACGAGGGCCGCCCGAGGCGTGGCCTGCCCCTGCGCCACGGCATGGCCCTCGCCATCGAGCCGATGGTCATCGCCGGCGGCCGGGACGACTACCACGCGGCGGCGGACGGCTGGACCCTGCGCACGAACGACGGCTCACGCGCGGCCCACGTGGAGCACACGGTGGCGATCACGGAGGACGGCCCCCGGATCCTCACCGCCCGGGAAGCCCTCTGAGCGAGGCGTCCAGCAGCACCGCCGACGCCGGAGGTGGTGCGTGCGGAGTGCGGGACCGCGCGCCCCGGCGGCTCCCTTGTTGGATTCTGTGCGCGGTACGCGCCGGTCGGAGGGAGGCACAGATGGGAACGTTTCTTCGCGCACGCATACGGTAAATCGCCACGAGTTGGGCCCGCTCGCGCCGGACACGTGCGCCGAGGTCAGGCCAGCGGCATCCGCATTTTCATACCGTCATACTTTAGCGCTGCCACTTGCCCCGCCCTCCGGTTCCGCAGCTAGCTGGTGCTGCGCCCACTCCCCGTCCGGGGATCTGGGACACAACCGCAGTGAGGAGAGGTCATGAAGAAGGCATACGAAGCGCCGACGCTCGTCCGGCTCGGTACGTTCCGCAAGGAGACGGGGCTCCTTCAGCGCTCCGGCAACGACCGAGTGATCTTCAGCAAGAACTGACGGGCGACGGCACTGGCCCGACGTCATGACTGAACTGCACGAAAGTGCGGGGACGGGCCCCGGCGACGCGCACTTCGCGGTCTTTCCCGACCGTGCGGACGCGGCCGCCGTGGCCCGCTCCTTCGCCCGCTCAGGTGGCCGGACCCTCGCACACGCGTCGGGCCAGCCCTGGCTGGTCGGCCACTGGCACGACGACGAGATCGTCACCGCGAGCGCCGGGAGTGCCACGCTCGCCGTCATCGGCTGCTGCCCCGTCGATTCGGCGCAACTCCGGCGTATGGCCGCACGGCTGAGGGATCTGACGGAACTCGACGCGCCGTCCCGCTCCCTCCCCGGCAGCTTCCACCTCGTCGCCGCCCTCGACGGACAGGTCCGGGTCCAGGGCACCGCCTCCGGCCTGCGGCTGGTCTTCCACACGGAGATCGACGGCGTCCGGGTGGCCGCCACCCGCGCCGACACGCTCGCCGCCGCGCTCGGCCTCGACCCCGATCCGCAGGAGTTGGCCGTCCGGCTGCTGTGGCCGGCCCCCTACCCCCTGTTCGAGACCTCCCTGTGGCGCCCGGTCACCGCTGTGCCCCCGCAGGACGCCGTGATCGTCGCCGCGGACGGGCGCACCGCACGGCACACCCGCTGGTGGACGCCGCCGGAGCCGGTGCGGCCACTCGCCGAGGCGGCGCCCCTGATCCGGACGGCGCTGGAGGAGGCCGTGGGCGCGCGGACCCGGCAGGGCGGCGTGGTGAGCTGCGATCTGTCCGGCGGCCTGGACTCCACCTCCATCTGCTTCCTGGCCGACCGTTCCCCCGCCCACGTGGTGGCCAGTACCTGGCCGGGCCGCGATCCGGCGGACACCGACCTGCAGTGGGCGGAGCGGGCCATCAAGCACCTCCCGGACGTCGAGCACGTGGTGTGGGACGCCGACGCCTCGCCGCTGGTCTACGAGGATCTGCTCGGCATCGACGACCTCCTCGACGAGCCCACCATCGGCGTCATGGACCGCTCCCGGGTCCTGCATCACCTGCCGGGCCTCGCCGCACGCGGCAGCCGGTTGCACCTGACCGGAATCGGCGGCGACCACGTGGCATGGTGCTCCGACGCGTACTACCACCGGCTGCTGCGCACCCGTCCGCTGTTCGCCCTGCGCCAGTTGCGCGGGTACCGGGCGCTGTGGCAGTGGCCCCTGGGCGACACGGCCCGCGCCCTCGCCGACTCCCGGCCGTACGGGAAGTGGCTCGCCGACGGAGCCGGCCGGCTGCGTGGCCCGTTGCCCTCGTCCGTCACGACGAGTCTCGGCTGGGGCATGGCCCCGCGCCTGTTCGACTGGGTGACCCCCGAGGCCGAGCGGATGGCCCGCCGGGCACTGCTCGACGCGGCGGCCACGGCCTCGCCGCTGCACCCGGACCGTGGACTGCACACCGACCTGGAGCAGATCCGCTCGTGCACCCGCGTCATCCGGCAGTGGGACCGGATGGCGGCGCGCGCGGGCCTGCCGATGGCCTCCCCCTTCTTCGACGACCACGTCATCGAGGCGTTTCTCGCCGTCCGTCCGAGCGAGCGCGTCACTCCCTGGCAGTACAAGCCCGTCCTGAGCGCCGCGATGCGCGGAATCGTGCCCGAAGACTGCCTGCGGCGGGCCAACAAGGCGACGGCCGCCATGGACGCCGCCAACGGACTGCGCCAGCACCGCGGCGACCTGCTGGCCCTGTGGGAGGGCTCACGGCTGGAGGCGCTGGGCCTGGTGGACGGCGCCGAGCTGCGCCGCCTCGCCCAGCGCCCGACCTCACCCGGCCTCTCCGACGCCATCCTCTACTCAACCATCGCCGCCGAGGTGTGGCTGCGGGGGCTGTCCCACAGCCGTGCCCGCACTCCCTGAGAACCCCGTCAGAAAGGCGAGCACATGCCCTTGCGGTTCGACGCGCACATCTCCACGGCCGAGACCGACTACGGCACCGTACTGCTGGACGAACGAGCCGGAACCTACTGGGAGTTGAACCCGACCGCCACCCTTGTGGTCCGTACCCTGCTCGACGGCGGCGAGGAGGCGGACGCGACTGCCGCACTGGTCCGCGAGTTCGACATCGACCGGGCACAGGCCCAGCGGGACGTGGAGGCGCTCGTCGGTCATCTGCGTGAGGCGGGACTGGCCTCATGACGACACCCAGCGCGCTGGAACGCCCCACCGGTGTGCCGCTCGGCCGCCGGCTGGCCGCCCGCCTGGTGCTGCTCCCCGCCGTCGGGCTCGCCCTGCTGCCGCCGCGCCGTATCCGCGCCGTCCTCGCATTCCTGCGCCGCGGGGCCGCACCTGCCACCACCGCGCAGGCCCAGGACGCACGCGACGCCATGTGCGCCGCCAGCCTGCGCTGCGCCGGCCCGAAGGGGTGCCTGCCGCGCTCTCTGGGCGCCGCTCTGCTGTGCAGGCTGAGGGGGACGTGGCCGACCTGGTGCACCGGAGTCCGCGTCGTCCCGCCCTTCACCGCGCATGCCTGGATCGAAGCGGAGGGCCGCGCCGTGGGGGAGGGCCTGCCCGACGGCTATTTCGCCCGGCTGGTGGCCGTCGAGCCGGCAGACCGATGAGCGGCGGGGTGGCTGCGGACACCGGGCCGGCGGCGGGCAGCACGGTCGCGGACCACAGGTCCGACGAGGCCGCCGACGAGGACCGGTCGACCCGCGCGGCCGTGGCCACGCTGTACGGGCTCACCGCCGGGCACCGGACCGCCGCCGCCGTGGCCACCGCGCTGACGCTGGCCGGCTCCGCGCTGGGGCTCGCCCAGCCGCTGGTGGCCCGGCACGCCGTGGACGCGAGCGGCCGCGGCCAGGTCATCTGGCCGCTGCTGGCACTCCTCGGCGCACTGTTCCTCGCAGAGGCGGCGATCGGATCGGCGGGGCGCTTCCTGCTGGAGCGGATGGGCGAGGGCGTCGTACGGCAGCTCCGGCTCGGCCTGGTGGGGCGGCTGCTCCGGCTGGAGATGCGGGAGTACGACCGCCACCGCAACGGCGACCTCATCTCCCGGGTCACCGCCGACACCACCCTGCTGCGCGAGGTCGTCTCGCAGGCCCTGGTCGACCTGGTGACCGGAAGCCTCGTCGCGGCCGGAGCGGTGATCCTCATGGCGTGGCTCGACCCGCTGCTGCTGCTTCTGGTCGCGCTCACCGTGGCCGTCGCCGCGGCCGTGGTCACCTCGCTGCTCCAGGGCCTGCGGAAAGCGTCCGAGCATATGCAGGACTCGGTCGGTGCCGTCGCCGCCGACCTGGAGCGGGCCCTGGGCGCCCTGCCCATGGTCCGGGTACACCGCGCCGAGGACCGCGAGGCCGCCCGCATCGGGGGCCGGGTCCAGGAGGCCTACGGCGCGGGGGTCCGCACGGCGAAGCTCGCCTCCGTCATGAGTCCCGCCGTCGAACTCGCCGTCCAGGGCTCCTTCCTCATCGTGCTCGTCGTCGGTGGCCTGCGCGTCAGCGGTCACGCCGGCTCTCTCGGGGATCTCGTCGCGTTCCTGCTGTACGCCTCGTATCTCGTCCTGCCGCTGTCCTGCGTTTTCCACGCGGTGGGTCTGGTCCAGCGCGGCATGGGCGCATACCGGCGCGTCGACCAGGCGCTGCGCCTCCCCGTGGAGCACACGGGGCCGCCGGTCGCGCAGGCGCGCCCCCGCCACCGGCCCGTACCGTCCGTGCCCGCCGACCGGCCCGCGCTGGCGCTGCACGACGTCCGGTTCGGCTACGACCCGGACCGTCCCGTGCTGTCCGGCGTGACCTTCGCCGTACCCCACCGCCGGCACGTCGCCCTGGTAGGCCCGTCGGGAGCCGGCAAGAGCACGGTCTTCGCGCTGGTGGCGGGGTTCTACGAACCGGACGCGGGAACCGTGCTGTTCGACGGGCGGCCCGCCACCGAGCTCGGCCGCGACGCCTGCCGTCGGCGGATCGCCATGGTCGACCAGAACACCCATGTCGTCCACGGCACGCTGCGGGAGAACATCACCTACGCCGTCCCCGACGCCCCGGCGGCCGAGGTGCGGCGGGTCCTCGCGCTGGCCCGGCTGGAGGAACTGGTCGACCGGCTGCCCGGCGGCCTGGACGCCGTCATCGGGGAACGCGGCAGCACCCTCTCCGGCGGCGAACGCCAACGCGTCGCCCTGGCCCGCGCCCTGCTCGCCCGCCCCACGCTGCTCCTGCTGGACGAGCCCACCTCGCATCTCGACGCGATCAACGAAACCGCGCTGACCGGCGTGATGAAGGAGATCGCCCAGGAATGCGCCCTGCTGGTCATCGCCCACCGCCTCTCCACCGTGCAGCACGCCGACCGCATCGTGGTGCTCCACGAGGGCCGCAGCGTCGCCGCCGGCGACCACGAGGAACTGCTCGCCCACAACCCCCTCTACCGCGACCTGGCCACAAGCCAGATGCTGCGCCCCGGCCCACCGTCCACCGATCGTGCGGGCCGTCGGACGAACGGCTGAGGAAGACGTGCCGGGCGGGCGCTGGAGGTGCCCCGGCCCACCCTTCGTGCGAAGGTGTTCTACGGGCGTGCGCCAGGGTGTAACCGGCTCTCACCCGGGTTACCCGACTGCGGCACGTCGATCAGCGAGGGCGTCCCGGGCCCCGCAGGGACGCCGGATGGGAAGGCCATGAGCAGCGGCTTCAGCAGCCCCGAGGGCTACGACCCCTTCGGAGAATTCCTCGCCCGCTTCTTCGGCGGCCCACGCCCGGGCCCCCGGCAGATCGACATAGGGAGGCTGCTCAGTCAGCCCGCCCGGGAACTGGTCCGTGGAGCCGCCCAGTACGCGGCCGAGCACGGCAGCCGGGACCTGGACACCCAGCATCTGCTGCGGGCCGCCCTGGCCAGCGAGCCGACCCGGAGTCTGCTCAGCCGGGCAGGCGCCGATCCCGACTCGCTGGCGTCGGAGATCGACGAACGCTCCGGCCCGGTCCAGCACACGGCGGAGGAAGCACCGCCGCCCACCTCGCTCTCCCTCACCCCCGCCGTCAAGCGGGCCCTGCTCGACGCCCACGACCTGGCGCGGGCCAGCGGCGCCGGTTACATCGGCCCCGAGCACGTGCTCAGCGCCCTGGCAGCGAACCCCGACTCGGCGGCCGGGCACATCCTCAACTCGGCCCGCTTCGCGCCCACCGGGCTGCCGCCCGAGGCGCCGGACACCGCGCAGACCCGTGCCGAGCACCCGCGCGTCACCGGCACGCCCACCCTGGACAAGTACGGCCGCGACCTCACCGAGCTGGCCCGCGAGGGCCGTATCGACCCGGTGATCGGCCGCGAGGACGAGATCGAGCAGACCATCGAGGTGCTGTCGCGGCGCGGCAAGAACAACCCGGTGCTGATCGGTGACGCGGGCGTCGGCAAGACCGCCATCGTGGAGGGTCTCGCGCAGCGCATCGCCGACGGCGACGTGCCCGACGTACTGATCGGGCGCCGAGTGGTCGCCCTGGACCTCACCGGTGTGGTCGCGGGCACCCGCTACCGCGGTGACTTCGAGGAGCGCCTCAACAACATCGTCGGCGAAATCCGCACGCACTCCGACCAGTTGATCGTCTTCATCGACGAGCTGCACACCGTCGTCGGTGCCGGCGGAGGCGGCGAGGGCGGCGCGATGGACGCCGGCAACATCCTCAAGCCGGCGCTCGCCCGCGGCGAGCTCCACATCGTCGGCGCCACCACCCTGGAGGAGTTCCGCCGGATCGAGAAGGACGCGGCACTCGCCCGCCGCTTCCAGCCGATCCTGGTGCCCGAACCCTCCGTACCGGACACGATCGAGATCCTGCGCGGCCTGCGCGACCGCTACGAGGCCCATCACCAGGTCACCTACACCGACGAGGCCCTGGTGGCCGCCGTCGAGCTGTCCGACCGCTACCTCACCGACCGCCGGCTGCCCGACAAGGCCATCGACCTCATCGACCAGGCCGGCGCGCGGGTACGGCTGCGGGCGCGCACGAAGGGCACCGACGTACGAGCCCTCGAGCGCGAGGTCGAGCAGCTGACCTGCGACAAGGACCAGGCGGTCGCCGACGAGCAGTACGAGCGGGCGACCCAGCTGCGCGACCGCATCGTCGAGTTGAAGAAGCGCATCGCGGACACCACGGGCGGCGACGAGGCCGACGAGGGGCAGCTGGAGGTGACTGCCGAGGCGATCGCCGAGGTGGTGTCCCGGCAGACGGGCATCCCGGTCGCCAGCCTCACCCAGGAGGAGAAGGAGAAGCTGCTCGGCCTGGAGGAGCACCTCCACGAGCGGGTCGTCGGGCAGGAGGAGGCCGTCGCCGTGGTCGCCGAGGCCGTCATGCGCTCCCGCGCCGGACTCGCCAGCCCCGACCGGCCGATCGGCAGCTTCCTCTTCCTCGGCCCGACCGGCGTCGGCAAGACGGAACTGGCACGCGCCCTCGCGGAGGCCCTCTTCGGCAGCGAGGAACGCATGGTCCGCCTGGACATGAGCGAGTACCAGGAACGCCACACCGTCAGCCGCCTGGTCGGCGCCCCGCCCGGCTACGTGGGCCACGAGGAGGCGGGCCAGCTCACCGAGGTCGTGCGCCGTCACCCGTACTCGCTCCTGCTCCTCGACGAGGTGGAGAAGGCGCACCCGGACGTCTTCAACATCCTGCTCCAGGTCCTCGACGACGGCCGTCTCACCGACTCCCAGGGCCGGACGGTCGACTTCACCAACACCGTCATCGTGATGACCAGCAACCTGGGTTCCGAGGCGATCAACCGGCGCGGCGCGGGCATCGGCTTCGGGCCGGGGGGTGCCGACGCCGACGAGGAGGCCCGGCGCGAACAGATTCTCCGTCCGCTGCGCGAGCACTTCCGCCCCGAGTTCCTCAACCGCATCGACGAGATCGTCGTCTTCCGCCAGCTCACCGGCGACCAACTGCGGCAGATCACCGACCTGTTGCTGGAGAGGACCCGCCGCCTGCTGCAGGCGCAGGGCGTGACGGTCGATTTCACGGCCCCGGCCGTCGACTGGCTCGCCGAACACGGCTACCAGCCCGAATACGGCGCCCGCCCCCTGCGCCGCACCATCCAGCGAGAGGTCGACAACCAGCTGTCGCGACTGCTGCTGGACGGCCGGGTGGCGGAGGGCGGCCGCGTGACGGTTGATGTCGATGACGGCCGACTGGCCTTCCGGACGGAGGACCTACCCATCGCTCCAGAGCTATAACGGGGTGAGGCTGCAGCGCCCCGACAGGGGCGCGGGGCTGTGTCGATTTGCGGCTCCGCCGCGTCGGCGCGACCAGCCCCCACGCACCCGCAGACGACTACGGCGCCGGGTCAACCACCTGCGCCGACCCACCGCCCCTACGGACCGTCTCAGCCGCCGCCAGCCACTTCCCACCGGACAACCGCTGCACACCGGTGGCCGCACCGATCTCCGGGTTCAACTTGAACGAGTGCCCGATAGCCTCCAACTGCGCCCGCACACCCCTGGCACTGGTGTCGTTGTAAAGCGCTGGCTCCAGCTCGGTCTGCGCAGCATTGCGCTGACTGGCCCGCGGCGCAGCGATCGCATCGACCAGCGGCAGATGACGGTCGAGGAACTCGGTCAACACCTGAAGCACGGTGGTGATGATCGTCGCCCCACCGGGCGAACCGAGCGCCACCACGGGCTTGTTGTGCTTGTCCAGCACGATCGTCGGCGAGATCGAGGACCGCGGCCGCTTGCCCGGTCCCGGCAGGTTCGGGTCGTGCACGGCCGGGTTCGCGGGGGTGAAGGAGAAGTCCGTCAGCTCGTTGTTGAGGATGAACCCGCGCCCGGGCACGGTGATCGCACTGCCGCCGGTCTGCTCGATGGTCAGTGTGTAGGAGACGACGTTGCCCCACTTGTCGGCCACGGTCAGATGGGTGGTGTTCTCACCTTCGTACGTCGTCGGGGCCGCCGTACCGCCGGAGGAGCACGCCGCAGGGTTGCGTGGGTCCCCCGGCGCCACCGGACTGGTCAGCACCGCGTCGTCCTTGATGAGGCACGCCCGCGAGTCGGCGTACTTCTGCGAGAGCAGTTCCTTCGTCGGTACGTCCTCGAAGGCGGGGTCGCCGACCCAGCGCCCGCGGTCCGCGAACGCGATCCGGCTGGCCTCGATGTAGTGGTGCAGGTACTGGACCTCGCTCGCCTTCGAGAGGTCCGTGTTCTCCAGGATGTTGAGGGCTTCGCCGACGGTCGTGCCGCCGGAGGAAGAGGGCGCGATGGAGTAGACGCCGAGTCCGCGGTACGAGGTCCTGGTGGGCGCCTGGAGCTTGGCGCGGTAGGCCGCGAGGTCCTTGTCGGACAGCTTGCCGGGGCGGGCGTTCCAGCCTGAAGCCGGGTCCACGGGCGGGTGGTTCACAGTGCGGACGATGTCGTTCCCGAGGTCGCCGTGGTAGACCGCGCCGATGCCCTTCTTGCCCAACTCCTCGTAGGTGCGGGCCAGATCGGGGTTCTTGAAGGTGGAGCCGACCACCGGGAGCTGCCCACCCGGCAGGAACAGCTTGGCCGTGTCCGGGAAGTAGCGGAACCGGGTCTCGTTGGAGGCGGTCTGCGAGCGGAAGGTGTCGTCGACGGTGAAGCCGTCGCGGGCGATCCGCTCGGCGGGCTTGAGCACCGTGCCGAGTCTTCTGCTGCCCCAGTTGTCGAGGGCGGTCTGCCAGGTGGCGGGCGTGCCCGGGGTGCCGACGCTCAGACCGCTGCTGACGGCGTCGGCGAAGGCAAGGGGTTTGCCGTTCTCCACGAAGAGGTTGGAGTCGGCGGTCAGCGGCGCGGTCTCGCGGCCGTCGATCGTGTGCACCGTACGGGACTTGGCGTCGTAGTAGACGAAGTAGCCGCCTCCGCCGACCCCGGAGGAGTAGGGCTCGGTGACGCCGAGCGCGGCCGCGGTGGCGACGGCCGCGTCGACCGCGTTGCCGCCCTTCTTCAGGACCTCGATACCGGCGGCGGAGGCGTCCGCGTCTACGCTTGCCACGGCGCCGCCGTAGCCGACGGCGACGGGCACCTTCTGCGGTGTCGTCGCGGCGGTCGGCGGCGCTGCCGCCCCCACCGACACCACGGCGGCCGAGACCGCCAGGACCGAGAGTTTCCGCGCGACAGGGCGACGCATCCGTACCTCCAGTCAGGGACGTCCGCGCAGAGTAACCGCATTCTCCGGGGCCCCAACAGCCCCCGTCCGGCTGCTGTCATACGAATGCCATGGATCGAACACCGGTACGTACCAGCCATGTCGGCCCGCTAGCATGCGCGCCCATGAATGACGACGTGCGCAACATCGTCCTGGGCGTGGTCGCAGCCGGCATCAGTGCCGCGCTCGGCTGGCTGGCCCGTACCTATCTGTGGAAGCGGAAACTCCGCCGCAAGCAGGCGTTCTTCGGGCTGCCCGACCACTCCGAGTCGCTGCTCGTCGTCAACCGCGACGCCGGCAGCCCCGACCTCGCGGTGCACCGCTACGACGTGTTCGCGCTCCTGGAACTCGCCGCCCTCATCAAGGACTGCGGCGCACATGCCGAGGTGATCACCCAGGACGCGGCCCGGCAGGGCTTCGGCGAGCGGACCGAGTTCTGCGTCGGGGGCCCGGGGTCGAACCGGCGCATGGCGGCCCACCTGCACGCCATGCTGCCCGGAGTGCGGGTGAACACCGACCCGGAGCCGGGCCCGGACCGGCTGGCGTTCCAGATCGGCAGCGAGCGCTACCGCATGGAGAAGGGCCTGTCCGAGTACGTGCTGCTGGCACGGCTGACGGCCGGCCAACCCGGCCTTACCCGCCCCGTCTTCCTCTTCAGCGGCCAGACCGCGATCACCAACCAGGCCGCGACCCGCTACCTCGCCCGCAACCACGAACGGCTGGCCCGCAAGTACGGCAACAACACGTTCGTCCTGCTGCTGAAGGTCGTCAACTCACAGGCGTACGGCCCGGATGTCGCCGAGCTCGTCGCGGACGTGACCCGCGCGGCACAAGCACCCCTGCCGGCGCCCGCCGCTCCCCGCAACTCCCACCGCGCCTCCTGAATTCATTCACATGCCAACAATCGTTACTGGCACGTAACTTACCGACGGGTTACCTCCGGTAAAGGGGCGAGGTTACCGTCTGGTCACTTTGCACTGACACGAGTGAGGAGTGACCCGTGGGAACCCATCGCAAGGCCCTGCGTACGACCGCCGTGGGCGCCGTCTCCGCGACGCTGATCGCCGGTAGCGCCCTCGGACTCGCCCCCGCCGCCCAGGCCGCGGACGCCGTCCGCTTCGTCGACATCACCGGCGACGGCGGCACCGTCCTCAAGGCGAACGTCCTCATGCCCGCGGGCGCCGACGGCACGCATCGCTACCCGCTGCTCGTACTCCCCACGAGCTGGGGCCTGCCCCAGGTCGAGTACCTCGCCCAGGCCCAGAGGCTCGCCGACTCCGGTTACATCGTGGTCAGTTACAACGTGCGGGGCTTCTGGCAGTCCGGCGGGGAGATAGAAGTGGCCGGGCCACCGGACATAGCCGACGCCTCCAAGGTCATCGACTGGGCGCTGGCCAACACCCCGGCCGACTCGGCCCACATCGGCATGGCGGGCGTCTCGTACGGCGCGGGCATCAGCCTGATCGCCGCCGCGCACGACAGGCGGATCAAGGCGGTCGCCGCGCTCAGCGGCTGGGCCGATCTGATCGACTCGATCTACTCCGGCCGTACCCAGCACGTCCAGGCCGGGGCCCTGCTGGACGGCGCGAGCCTGGTCACCGGCCGGCAGAGCCCCGAACTCCGGCAGATCTTCGACAACTTCTACGCCTCCAACCTGTCCAAGGAACAGGACATGATCAATTGGGGGAAGAAACGTTCGGCCGCAACATATGTGGATCAGCTGAACAAGAACGGCGCAGCGGTCATGATGGCCAACGCCTGGGGCGACACGGTCTTCGCGCCCAACCAGTACGCGGACTTCTACGAGAAGCTGACCGGCCCGAAGAGACTGGAGTTCCGCCCCGGCGACCACGCCACCGCCGAGCTGACCGGCCTGTTCGGACTGCCCAACGATGTGTGGACCGACACCGAGCGCTGGTTCGACCACTACCTCAAGGGCGAGGACAACGGCATCAACCGAGAGGAGCCGGTCCAGCTCAAGTCCCGTTCCACGGGCGGCTACGAGGGCTACCCGGACTGGAAGTCGATCGCCGCCACCGAGCGGAAGATCGCTCTCGCCGGCACGACCACGATCCACACGAACGTCGACTCCGGGGCGGACGGCGGGATCGTCTTCCTGTCGAGCATCCTCGACCAGATCGCCCAGCTGCCTCCGATGGCCTCGATCCCCCTGCTTCCCCGCCGCTGGGCCGCCGTCTGGCAGTCGGAGGAGTACGCCGCCGCCCAGCAGATCCGCGGTACGGCCGAGTTGCACACCACGGTCACCCCGACCAAGGAGAGCGGCACCCTCGTCGCCTATCTCTACGACGTGGGGCCGCTCGGCCTCGGCAAGCTGGTCAGCAACGCGCCGTACACCTTCCACGGGCGCACCCCCGGAAAGCCGTTCGGTCTCGACCTGGATCTGTTCTCCACGGCCTACGACGTCCCGGCAGGGCATCGGCTCGCCCTGGTCGTCGACACGGTCGACCCGCTCTACATCGAGCACAACCCGTCCGGCGCTCAGCTGACCTTCTCCTCGCCCGCGAACGACCCGTCGTACGTGTCGATTCCGCTGCGCAAGCAGTGATCTCCGGCTGCCGCCGACCGGGCATGGCTCTGTCGCTCAGTGCTTGAGGATCTCGGGCAGGACGTCTTTGGCGCGCTCGCTGTGCGGGTCGGTGAAGAACTCCTCCGGGGCGCGGTCCTCGATGATGCGGCCGTCGGACATGAAGACGGCACGGTTGGCGGCAGAGCGGGCGAAGCCCATCTCGGGGGTGACGACGACCATCGTCACGCCTGAGGTGGGCTCGTCGGACAGGAGCACCTTGGGCTCCATTGCGCCGGCGCGGGCGCCGGCCACCCTCCCCCAGCGCCTGAAGGGCCGGGGAGGTGCCCCCAGCCGCCGGCCGCCGGAGAGCTGCACGGGGAACTTGGGCGCCTGGCCGGCGAGTCCGACGCGGCCGAGGAGACGGCGGGAGCGGTTGTCGGCTTCTTCCTTCTTGCGTCCGCGGACCTGCGTCGACTTTCCCGACCCGGACGGGTCGATGACCACGACCACCTCCCCCTTGCCGACAGCGAGGTCGATGTCCTGCAGGACATGCAACTCCCCGTAGTACTTGTTGACGTCATGCAGCTCGATCAGCGGATCGACGGCCATTCGCAGCCCTACTCACTCTCAGCTGTGTCGTGGTTGCCGCAAACTATCCGGACGGGAGTTGACTTACGTCACGACACGCACTTTTCGGGCATAAGCCGTATTTACGTCAATCTTAGGTCGGTCGCTCCCCTCATGTCTCCGCGACCTCGGCGTACAGCTGCGAGAGCTCCGGCACCCCGCCGACCGCCCACTCGTGCCCGGAGGTCACGACGTCGAACTCGCGGCCCGAAGCGAGCCGTACGACGGGCTGGCCGTCCGGCCAGATCTCCCAGGCGGCACCGGGCACGGTGCGCACGATCACGGTGCCGAGATAGAGCCCGGCGTCGTTGCCGAGCCAGTGCAGCACCTCGGGGTCGTCCCGCCAGCGCGGCAGCAGTTGGTCGAGCGCCTCCAACGAGGCCGTGGAATCGTCGAGTTGAACGCCCTCCTGGGACGCCTGCGAGCGGAGCAGTTCGCACTCGGAGAGGAGTTCGGCGATGCCCTCCGGGTCGGGGATGCCGTGCTTCTCATGCCGGTGGCCCAGAAAAGGGATCTTCATACCTCCAGCGTGTCATTCGCACCGGCATGCGCACCACAGGCGCGCGGGCCGTCACTTCGGGGCTATTTCGCGCCGACTCCGTGCATGGCGCGTTGACGGGTCCCTCACGTCTCTCTAGCTTCGCGGTGCGTCTTTCGTCCCACCGGTGAGCGGGAGGAGTCGGCCGTGCGTCGACGTGTTCGGGGATTCGCGGTTGCCATCGTCTCGTTCGCCGTCCTGGCGCCTGTCGTGTCGGCACGGGCCGCCGGCGACGGCAGGGCACAACCACAGCCGCTGGAGCGGCTCTTCGACAACGTTGCCGTCAGCGACGACCCCCGTCCGGGGCCGGCGAACCTCGACGGCTACGGGGGTTCCCTGTCGGCACAGGACCTGACGGCCGCGGGCTGGACGCCCGGCCGCGCCCTGACCGTGCAGGGGGCCCGGCTCACCTGGCCGCGGCGACTGCCGGGCGAGCCGGACAACGTACTCGCCGACGGACAGTCCGTGCGCGTCGGTGGACACGGCGACGCGCTCGCCTTCCTGGTGGCGGGCACGGGCGGGGCCGGCGCGAGCGGCACGGGCTCGGTCTCCTACCGGGACGGCAGCCGCTCCTTGTACACCCTGACCGCTCCCGACTGGCGCGCCGGCCCGCTCGCCACGAAGGCGGTGGCACTGCCGCACATCAACACACCCGGCGGTCAACTCGCCGAGCAGGCACGGCTGTACGTGGTGACCGTGCCGCTGGTTCGGGGCCTCCAGGTGACTTCCGTGCAGCTGCCGCGCGCTGCCGGTCTGCATGTCTTCGCGCTGTCCGTGCGGTCCTCGGGCACGGGCTGGACCGGCAGTTGGGCGGCCGCGACCTCCGGTGTCCGGGCCGTGGGGCCGTGGAGCGACCGGACGGTACGGCTGGTGGTGCACACGTCGGTGGGCGGGTCGCGGGTGCGGCTGCGGTTCGACAACACGTTCGCGGCGGCGCCGGTACGGATCGGTGGCGCGACGGTGGCCGTGCAGAAGGAGGGGGCTACGGCGCGGGGCGTGCCGGTGCCGTTGTCGTTCCGGGGCGGGGCAGGTGTCGAGATCCCGGCCGGGGCCCAGGCGTTCAGCGATCCGCTCGGCTTCGTGGCGCCCGCGGATGCGAATCTGCTGGTCAGTTTCCATCTGCCCGGGCCGGTGGCTGCGGCGCCCGTGCACCAGCTGGCGGTGCAGCGGTCGTATGTGAGCACTGCGGGCGACCATACGGCGGAGGGCTCCGGGGCGGCGTACACCATGACCCTGACCAGGTGGCCGCTGCTGACCGGTGTCGACGTGGGCGGGGGGCCGGGCTCGGTGGTGCTGCTCGGGGACTCGATCACCGACGGGGACAGGTCCACCACGGACGCGAACCGGCGGTGGCCCGACGTGCTGGCCGCACGGCTGCTGAAGCAGCGTGGGGTCCCGCGCTATGGGGTGCTCAACCAGGGGATTTCCGGGAACCAGGTGGTCACCGACCGGTATCCCGGCGACGGGGTCTCCACGGACATGGCCGGGGTCAGCGCCCTGAGCCGGTTCGACCGCGATGTCCTCGCCCAGACCTCGGTGCGTACGGCGGTTGTCTTCGAGGGCGTGAACGACCTGCGCGGGCGGACCACGGCGCAGCAGATCGTCGCCGGGTTGCAGGAGATCGCGGACCGGGGGCATGCGCGGGGTTTGCGGATGCTGGTGGGCACGATCCTGCCCTGCGAGGGCGAGACGCGGTGCACGGCTGCCGTCGATGCGGAGCGCTCCGCGGTGAATGCGTGGATCCGGGGGGCCGGGGTGTTCGATGCGGTGCTCGACTTCGATGCGGTGGTGCGGGATCCGCAGCGGCCGGCTCGGATGCTGGCTGCGTATGACAGTGGGGATCATCTGCATCCTGGGGATGCCGGGCTCGCCGCGATGGCCCGATCCGTGGATCTGCGCGCTCTGGTGCCGTGACCGCCCTGGGGGCTGCGCCCCCAGACCCCGCTTCGGCCTGAAGGGCCTCGTCCTCAAACGCCGGACGGGCTGATGTGGCCGAGCTCGGCCTTGTCCGTGCACGCCGGACGGGCTGATGTGGCCGAGCCCGGCCTTGTCCGTGCACGCCCGGCGGGCCGAAGGGTCTGAAGGCGTTGCTCTACACGTCCAGGTCGACCACCACCGGCGCATGGTCCGATGCGCCCTTGCCCTTGCGTTCCTCGCGGTCCACGTAGGCGTCCGTGACCGCCTTGGCGAAGGGGGCGTTGCCGTAGACCAGGTCGATGCGCATGCCTCGGTTCTTGGGGAAGCAGAGTTGGCGGTAGTCCCAGTAGGTGAAGGGGTGTTCGTACTTCAGGGGGCGGGGGACCACGTCCGAGAGGCCGGCCTCGCGGAGGGACGCCAGGGCTGCGCGCTCGGCGGGGGTGACGTGGGTGAGGCCCTCGAAGGCGGCCACGTCGTAGACGTCGTCGTCCGTCGGGGCCACGTTGTAGTCGCCGAGCACGGCGAAGGGGCGGCTGCCGCCCGCGTCGCCCGCGACGGCGGCCTTCAGGGCCTCGAACCACTGGAGCTTGTAGGCGTAGTGGGGGTGGTCCACCTCTCGGCCGTTCGGCACGTACACCGACCAGACGCGGACCGGGCCGCAGGTCGCCGAGATGGCCCGGGGCTCCTCGCTGCCGTCGTAACCGGGGTCGCCCGGCAGGCCCTTGACCACTTCCTTGAGGCCGACGCGGGAGAGCACCGCCACGCCGTTCCACCGGCCGGTCGCGTTCACCGCCGCCTCGTAGCCGAGGTCGCGCAGTTCGTCGAACGGGAACTGCTCCTCGGCCAGCTTGGCCTCCTGGAGGCAGAGCACGTCCGTGCCACTGCTCTCCAGCCAGGCCAGGAGCCTCGGCAGGCGGGCGGTGATCGAGTTCACGTTCCAGGTCGCAATGCGCATGCCTCACAACCTACCGGGCCGGTCCGACAACGCGGCCGGTCCGCCCGCCGTGCCCCGGTGCTCAGACCTCCGCCGACTCTCCGGGCGTCAGCCGCAGGTGCTCCGAGCCGCCGAGGGTGCCGATCTGGCGGTCGTAGATCGGGCGGGCGAGGTCGGTGAGCAGGGCGTCGTGGATGTCGTAGGCGCGCTGCGGCTTGACCTCGCGAACGTAGTCGATGACCTCGGAGATCTTGCTCCAGGGTGCCTGCACCGGGAGCATCAGCGTCTCGACCGGATGGTCGGGGACGGTGAGGGCGTCGCCGGGGTGGAAGACCTTGCCGCCGTCGACGAGGTAGCCGACGTTCGTGATGCGCGGGATGTCCGGGTGGATGACGGCGTGCAGCTCGCCGTGGACCTGGATGTCGAAGCCCGCGGCGGTGAACGTGTCGCCGTGGCCGACGGTGTGCACGCGGCCCGGGAAGGCGGCCGAGATCTGCTCCGCGACCGAGGCGAGGGTCCAGATGTCGGCCGCCGGATTGGCTTCCAGGGCCGCCCGCAGCCGGCCCTCGTCGAAGTGGTCTGGGTGCTCGTGCGTGACGAGGATGGCATCCGCGCCGAGCGCGGCGTCCTGCTCGCTGAGCCCGCCGGGGTCGAGGACGAGCGTGCGCCCGTCCTTCTCCAGACGGACGCAGGAGTGCGACTTCTTCGTGAGCTTCATGGCTCCCATCCTGCCCCGTTCGCGGGCGGCTCGGGCAGCTGAGACTGGTGCTTTCGCTGCCCGGCTGACGATCACTCGGTGGGGGTCGTTTCCTCTCTTATGACCTGCTGGGCCACCTTGAACGCGCTGTTCGCCGCCGGCACGCCGCAGTAGACCGCCGACTGCATCAGTACTTCCTTGATCTCGCTCGGTGTGAGGCCGTTGCGCAGGGCGGCGCGGGTGTGGAAGGCGAGCTCGTCCAGGTGGCCGCCCGCGACCAGGGTGGCCAGTGTCACGCAGCTGCGGGCACGCCGGTCGAGACCGGGGCGGTCCCAGATCTCACCCCACGCATAGCGGGTGATGAACTCCTGGAAGTCCCCGGAGAACTCGTCCGCCTGCGCCAGCGCCCGGTCGACGTGTGCGTCGCCGAGCACCTCGCGGCGCACCTTGATGCCGGTGTCGTAGGGGTCGGGACGTCCGTTCACCGGCGGCGGCACGACGGCGGCGGGGGCTATCTCGGCGATCGGTGCGGGCTGGTGGGGCTGCGGAGACGGGGCGAGTACGGGCTTGGCGGGCGTCGCCGGGATGGCGATCTGCCCCGTGGACGGCTCGACGTAGCCGGGCTGCCAGGCGGTGGAGAAGTGCCGGACCAGCAGGTCGGTGACGGCGGCGGGCTGCTCGACCGGCACCAGGTGGGAGGCGCCGGGGACGACGGCGAGGCGCGCGTCGGGTATGCCGGCGACCAGGGTGCGGGCCTCGGCGGGGCCGGTGACCTTGTCCTCCGAACCGACGAGCACAAGGGTGGGCACGCCGACGCGGCCGAGTTCGGGCCGTACGTCGAACGCGGCAAGGGCCTCGCAGGCGGCGATGTAGCAGCCGGGATCCGTGGTGCGGACCATCTGCACGGCCCAGTCGGTGATCGCGGGCTGCGCGGCGGTGAACCCGCCGGTGAACCAGCGGTCGGGGGAGGTACGGGCGATGGGGTCGAGCCCGTTCGTCCGCACTATCACCCCGCGCTGCCGGAACTCGTCGGCCGTGCCGAAGCGGGGCGAGGCGGCGATCACCACGAGCGAGGCGAGCCGCTCGGGGTGGCGCAGGGCCAGCTCGAGACCGATCGCACCGCCGAGCGCACAGCCCGCGTAGCCGAAGCGCTGCACGCCGAGCCCGTCGAGCGTGGCCAGCAGCCGGGAGGCGAGTTCGTCCACCGAGCCCACCGGGTACGCGGGCGCGCCGCCGTGCCCCGGCAGATCGAAGCGGAAGACGCGCCACTGCTTCGCCAGCTCGGGCACCTGGCGGTCCCACATGTGCCATGTAGCACCGAGGGAGGTCCCCATGACCAGGACCGGGGCGCCTTCTGGCCCGTCAAAGCGGTATTGCAAAGTTTCGACGTTCTTCTCACTCACCCGCCCACGCTCCCACATCTCACATTCTCCTCGTGAGCGGAGGCAGCACCACTGGCCAAACCTCCCCACGCATCCGCCACCGGACGCAAATCCTCCACACCGGGTTTCACGTACCAGCGCTGCGTCGTCTCTACCTTGGTGTGCCCCGCCCACCGGGCCGGACTCGCCGCAGCGCGTTCTCACTCAAGCGTGCCGAAGGTCCGAGTCACCTGCTTACGCTTCCCCGTGACGGGGTCGGCCCCCACATCGACCACGAACCGGTACCGGACCTCCCCCTTCGCATTCGGCGGGAGCTTCTTGATCGGAACGGACAGAACCACTCACTCTCCTTGATGGTGCGACACTCCACATAGCCTGAGGCGCCGCTGCGTGGCAGCAAGAGGCGCCACGGCCATCAGGGCTGCTCCCACCGCCACCCATGGCCAGATGCGGAAGCAGCACCGAACACCTCAAGGGTCTGCACAATCCCGGGTTTCGGTAACCGGGGATCACCTGCTATGTATCGCCCAGCACAACGACAACCCGCCCCTCACTCCCTGCTTCCGCCTCAGACAGGAGGCCAGGGTCGAAGGGCTCCAGCCCGCCGGCATGCCCGGACTCGGCACTATCAGGTCTTCAACCGGAACGTCCTCTAACGGACCGGCCGTGGATGACCAGTGGTGTACAGGACAGATGCCGAGCCGCAGGTAGTCGGGCGACGTCCGGGCGTCGCCCTTGCCGCGAGGCTGTCGATACTCACCATGTCCAGCCGTGACCACCGCTGTTGTGGGACAGGGCGAGGACGGCGGTGGTCACGGTGAGGTACGGGGTGAAGCGGTCCAGGCGGGTCAGGGCCGCCAGGGCGCAGGCCAGTCCCGTGTACCAGGGCATCGACCACGGAGCCGTGAGGACCCAGGCGAAGGCCAGCGCGAACGGCACGGCGACGACGGCAGGTGTGTCCTGCGGGACGCGGCGGCGAAGTACCCCTGCCAGCGAGAGCATCAGGACGGGCCACAGGACGCTCACGGCCGCGGCGGCCGCACGAGGGCCCAGCAGAGTGGTGCCGACGTGGTCGAACACCGCCCACAGCGAGGGCTTGGACACCAGCTGTGAGGCGGCGGAGAGCGGGGCGAGAGCCTGCGTGCCATGGACGCCGTAGAGGACCGCGAGCACCAGCGCGGCCGTGCCTGTCTGGCGGCCGGCCGAGCGCCACCTGCCCGAGCGCAGGAGCGGCCAGGCCAGTCCCACGCAGAGCAGCGCGGCGCTGATCTTGACTCCGCAGGCCAGGCCGACGAGCCCTCCGACGGCGACATCGTGGTACCACCTGGTCGATCTGCGAGCGAGGTGAACCGCGCAGACGGCCAGGCAGGCGACGATGGTGTCCAGGTGCCCGCCCGCGACGAGGACGCCGATCAGGAGCGGGTTGGCGATCCACAGCAGGCCGGCGGGGACCGGGTCCTCGGCGGTGCGGATCAACAGGCTGCCGGTGGCCACGAACGCGGCCGCGTTCACGAGCATCAGCGCCCAAATCGTCAGCCACGGCCGCTCCCCGCCGACGAACGCCGCACCGGCCTGCCACCACGTGGCCACCGGCCCGTACACGGACGGCGTGTTCAGCCACGACTCGCTCACCAGATGAGCGTAGGCACCGCCGAGGTGGGCGGGGGTCGTCACATACGGGTCACCGCCGAGCGCGGCGATCCGGCCGTACGCGGCGTAACTGGCCGTGTCCGACGAACCGACCGGGGTGAGGTTCGCGACGACGAGTACGGCGATCACGCCCACCCGGAACACGAGGCGGACGTCCGGTCTCCAGCCCCGCCTGTGGGCGTGGAGCATGCCGAGTGTGCCGAGGCAGGACAGCACGATGGCCCCCCAGGTGACCGCCTCGGAGAGGGTCCCGGCCATCGCCGGCAGCCGGAACCACGGGATCGGTGCCCGTAGGGTGTTGTGATTGGGCGCGCTGGCTCCGACCAGCGCGAACAGGACTACGCCCGCCGCCGACATCGCTACGGCCAGGTACGGCCGGGGCCGGGCGCCGGCGCTCAGTACAGCCGAGGGAGCTGTCTGGATCCAATGCGCTGAACGCCCGGCATACTCGTCGTTGCTGATCGTCAAGGTCGCTCTCTGGCCGCTCGTCACTCGTTGCTCAGTACTTCACCCCACGGCGTGGACAGCCGCGACGATCACTCTACACGAGGTGTATACCTCGCATGTATACATCGAATGCCGAGCTCACAAGGGCACCTCTGGGTGGGGTCGCCATCTCCTCTCTCGCCGTCAGCGGCTGCCTACGGAGGTCAGCGGCAGGGCCGGCGACCGCACTCGCCGGCGAGTTCCCGTCGTGGACGCACCGACGGAGGGCCGGGCGGCTACCCAAGCGCACTGACCTCTGACAGGAGATCTTGACCCTTTGCCAGGTGAGTTTGACCGCCTGTTTCAGTGGCCCCTGCGGTTTGATCGCCGTGATCACTGGGTCAGGCCGGCCTCGGCGGCTCGACGGAAGACGTCCCCGCACGTGGGTGACGGTATCGGCGCGCGTTCGGCGAGGACGAGCAGCGCATGACGCAGTTCCGTACTCAGCTGGGTGAGTTGGTGGCTGTACTGCCCACCCTTGTAGATGTACAGGCGGAAGACGTTGATGATGTGTCCGTCACGGTCGTCGGCGAAGGTGCTCGGGAGTCCGGCGAGCAATTCGTAGTCGCGCTTGCCGGTCGCCGCGTCGGCCACAACCCTGAGGGACACAGCATCTAATCCTGCGACGGACAGGGAAGCGTCAACCGCTACGGCATGGGCCGCGAGGGCCGCGAAGGTCTCGATCAGCCGCTCGCCTGCAGCCGTGTCGATGCCCCAGGCCTGCAGGTTCTCGTGGCGGCGAGCCTGCCGCCACGGCTCTTTGTCCACCAGCGGCAGCAGGACACGGCCCAGATACGCGCACCGATGCCACAGCATGTCGTGGTCCGAGGTCACGGTCGTTCCTCTCGCCGGCGAGTGGAGGGCCCGGCGCCGGGGGCAGCCCGACGACCACCAGGCCCTCCAATTTCCCACTAGGTGCAGGGGACGTACAGAAGGTCGCTGTACACGGTGCCGCTGGCATGGGTGCCGCTCGAGCTCACGAAGGTCCCGTACGTGGTGGTGCGGAAGGCACGGTTTGGGTCACCGGGGTGGTTCACGCAGGTTGCTGGTGCGGTGGACGACCGCAGCGGTGGCGCGCACAGGGACTGACGCCCGGTTCCGGTTGTGTACCACATGCTCGAAGTGTTGCTGTAGTACTCGAGGTCCACCTCGCTGGTGCAGGCCACGGGACCACCTGAGCACGTGCTGATGCCTCCGGTACCCGTCATCCGGGAGCCACTGTGCCTGGGCTGCGACGCGTAGAACTCGCAGCTCGTCGCTTCCGGGGCTGCGTCCTGCACAGTCACCGTGAGCTCAGGCGGTCCCGGATTCGGTGGTGGGTCTGCCAGCGCCGTCTGGGTGCTGGCAGCGACCAGCGCCACCGAGAACGCAAACGCGCTTGCAACGGATCTTAATCGCACGAAACAGTCTCCCTTTCGCTGTACAGCCCAACTGCCCACCAGCCGGACAGTCTTGAGTGACACCAGACCGTAGCTGTGGAACACGGGGTACAGCAGTGACATACCAGCCAATACCTCCCCTCCTGCCTCACGCGCCTGAGCTTTGTTCGGCCGTATCCATTCCAGCAGTGTCGGGGTTCTCGTAGAGGGCGAGCTCGGCTTGCCGTGTGCGGATACTCCTTGCGTGGCAGCGCGGTGAGCATGCGTCGCGCTGGCTGTTCGCGGGTCGGGTGAAGTCGGCGCCGCAAGCCATGCAGGAGAGGGTTTCGCGCTGTCCGGGGATTTTGCCGCGGCTTGAGGGAGAGCGGCTCACAAGATCGCTTCTGCGTCGGCAGCGGGCGGAGCACCACCATGGTGGCGGCCGGGGTGTGCTTCCCTGTGGCCGTCTGCCGCAGTACTCGCATTCCAGGCGGACGGGTGATGGCGGCGGGGTCCCTTCCAGGAGATCTTGCAGTTCGCGGGGGTCTCGTGCGGTCGCGGCGGCGAGGCGGTTCCAGC
The DNA here is from genome assembly GCF_040682555.1 of Streptomyces sp. NPDC051172. Lineage (NCBI taxonomy): Bacteria > Bacillati > Actinomycetota > Actinomycetes > Kitasatosporales > Streptomycetaceae > Streptomyces > Streptomyces sp. NPDC051172. The sequence goes on along the minus strand of NZ_JBFBBE010000017.1, from coordinate 83,283 downwards.
TGAGGGTGCTGCGGTAGCCGGGTGGGTCACAGAGGTGGAAGCGCAGATAGGCCGGCTTGAGGTGGTTGGCCTGGGCGAGGCGGGTGACGAACGCCTCGACGCCTTCGCAGGGGCGGGGAAAGATCTGGATCGGCAGCTCCGCGACCGGCTGGGCAGGCTCCTTGTGGCTGTTCACCTGCCGGTTTTCCTTGCCCGGGGAGTTTGCGCGGTGGCGGTGACGTCCAGGGGGACGGCTTCGAGTTCGGTTTGGGTGATCTTCTCGGCGCCGGTGAGGATGGCGTCGATCGCGGCTCCGCGGATCTGGTGTGAGAGGGCGCCGATCATGCCGCCGGTGCGATCGTGCAGGTAGCGGTCCAGGCCGACGAGCGTGCCGGGCTGGTGGTGGTGCAGCAGGAGGGTGTCCTCCATCGTTTTGACCAGCCCTGTCCACTCTGCTTTGTAGGGGAAGGGGTGGGTCGGGATGAGGGTGAACCGTCCAGCGATCTGGGCTCCGCGGGTGCCGGAGAGGATCGTGCTGTGCTCGATGTCGATCCCCGCGTAGATGAATGTCGCCGGGATCCGCTCGGAGAAGTACTTGAGGGTGTCGGAGACCTCGGCGCCCTGGCGGGTGGTGAGGGAGATGTTGTGCACTTCGTCGACGATCACCAGGCCGGTGCGGGCGGTGGTGCAGATACCGACGACGGCCTCGATGATGTCGGTGGTGTTGAACCGGCGATGGACCGGGACACCGAGGAAGCGTGCGAACTCGGCGGCGATCATGCGGGCGGTCGCGGCCGGCGGGACGGTGACGTAGAGGACCGGGATCCGGCCAACGGCCTTGGGATGGACGGCACTGTCGCTGAGTTCGTGGGACAGACCGAGCTGGGTGATGGCGATGGTCTTGCCGGTGCCGGCGGGGCCGGAGACGATCAGCCCCCGGCGGGCGCTGATCGCGTGCCGGTTGAGCATGATCAGGCGACGGCCGCAGGTCACGGCGTGGCGGACCGTGGAGGTGGCGACCACCAGGAGGCGGGAGTGGTGGTCGATGCGTATCTGGTCGTACTGCCTTCGCAGCGGGTCCGCGAGGTGGGCGTATACCTCCGGGGACGGTATGGACCGTGTCGGCGGATTGCCTGCGACGAACCGGCGCCAGCCGTCCTTGTTCGTCAGCTGCTGCCCGGCGTCGTCGTGTTCCGGCAGCGTCATCGTCGTCTCCAGGGGTCTTCGAGCGGGTCGAACAGGCCGAGCGGGATGACGTCGGCGAGCTTGTCCCGGTCCGGAGCCGCCTCCGGGCGGGGATCAGGTGCGGGCTCATCAGCAGCCTGCGTGGGCAGCGGGGTCGACGGTCCGGCCGATTTGGTCCGGGCGGCGACCCGCCGGTCGCGTCTGGTCGGTTTGGGCCGGGGTTCGGCTGACGGCCCGGCGTGGGCGCGGGTGAGCAAGGAGGCGACCGCGTCGGCGATCTCCGTCTCGGTGGCGCCGGGCATCTGGTGGCTGACGTGGTCCCAGGCCAGATCACCGAAGGGCACCGGTGCCCGGTGCAGGTGCTTCCAGGTCGCCTGGATCCACGGCCGCCCCTCGCCGCGGTGGTCGCGTACCCAGATCCGGGAGACGTCGTAGGGGTCGCGGCGGACCTCCCAGAGCCCGCGCTTGGCGCGGATCCCGGAGTCCTGGCGCCGTATCGGTGTCAGTCCGGGGCTGTCGTAGATGCGGTTCTTGACCCGGATTCCGTAGTCGTTGACCGCCCGCCAGTCCGAAGGCAGCAGCTCGACGTAGTCGTCTCCGGATAGCGCGACGGGGACGTAGCCGCAGGCCTCGACCAGCGTCGCGTACTTCTGGTTCGGGGTGAACAGCCGGCCTGGGTGGTCGGGATCGCGCAGGCCGTCGTGCGGCCGGTTCTGCCAGTGGGCGACGATCCACTCGTCCAGGAGCTCCTGCAGTTCCAGCAGCGACCAGATCCGCTCGCGCTCCGGGTGGCGGCTGCGGTGGTCCGCGCCGCGGCCCGTGTAACCGGGCAGGAACTGGACGAACAGCGTCGCCACCGAGCCCAGCATCGACTCGATGTGGCCCTTCTCGAAACCGGAGCCCTTGTGCGCGGGCTGGAAATCGATCTCCAGGAACCGGCAGGACGACTTGAAGTTCCGGGAGATGAACGCCTTGCCGTGATCGCAGACGATCATCTCCGGGACGATCACCGGCCGGGCTGCGGCATGCTCCAGGCGCTCGTCCAGGCTCAGCAGCCGGCGGTGCGGCAGGACCGAGCGAGCCATCCTCAGCGCATCCGCCCAGCCGGGCCGCATCAGCTCCGGGGTGACCGTGCGGGCCAGCAGCACGCTCGCGTCGACCGCCTTCGTGGTGGGCCGCAGCACCGCCGCGGTGAGCGTCCTCGTCGCCACGTCGATCATGGCCGTCAGTTCGACCCGGCCCGGGACGCCGTCGTCCAGCAGGACCATCACGTCCAGCGGCGTCGAGTCGATCTGCATGACCTCGCCCGGGGCGAACGCCGGAAGCTCGCCGAACGGCGCCTTGGCCCCATGGGCCTTGGACCGGCGGGTGCCTGCTGCGCTGAAGGTGTGAGTGCCGTCGGTGAGCTTCGCCAGCAACCGGTAGAGAGTTCGCTGCGAGGGCACCTCGAGATCCTGGGCACCCGAGCTCTGGCGCAGGATCTCTCCGGTCCGCCAGAGGATGAACGACCCGGTCCTGGTCGAGGCGTCGACGGCTTCGCTGATGGCCATGCGCATCGCCGCCACCACCCGCTCGTCCACCGAGCCGAACTCAGGCCGCTTCGCGGCTTGGCGGTGGTCGACCAGGCCGAGCACGCCCTCGGCCTGGTAGCGGCGCCGCAGGTTGCCGACCGCGCTGGCCGACACCTTGTCACCGGCCGCCGTCAACTCGGCGGCCTTGGCCCGCTGGCGGGCCGTCAGCGAACGGTCCGGAGCGTACTCCGGCCGCGGAGCGGCCTCCGGAGCGGCCTCCGGAGGCCGCCCGTGCAGCACTTCGAGGATGTGCCCCTCCCACCACAGCGCCTTCTCGACCGCCTTGGGCGGGAACGTCTCCAGCCGTGACGAGGCCGGAAGCGGCATCCGCACCGGGATGTCGACGACGGCGAAGTCCGCGGCGCCCGTCAGGTCCTTCACCGACATGACCTGCCAGCCGTCCTGCGTGTCCGTCAGCGTCACCGCCCTCGCCGTGACGCCCACGACGGCGCGGACCTGCCCGGCCAGGCGCACCCAGGAACCGACCTCGATTCCGACCGGTCGCTGCAGTCCGCTCATCGTTCTCCCCTCGTCACGACGAGGCTGTCGGACGACAGCAGCCCGCCCTCAAGATCAGTGGTCAGGACGTCCGACCACAGCAGGTGGAACAGCACGGGCAGCACCAGCATCGGGTCACCGACCCGCACCGCCCCGGCCCTCAGCGGGGCCGGTTCCTCGAACACCCGCAGCAGCCGCTCGACGACGTCCGGTCGCGCGCAGCGGCGCCGGCGGTAGCGCGACAGCCACCGCACGTTCGCCATCAGCACCGGATCCGGCTCGCCGACACGGACGAACTCCCAGCCCACCGCGCGACAGGCCCGCTCCGTCTCTTCGAACGACTCCGCAGCCGACCGGTCGATCCGGTCGCCGGCCCGCACATCCACGACCCGGCCCCGGCCGTTCCCCAGCCGTACGAAGTAGTCGGGCGCGTGCCGACGCTGCCGCTTCCCGTCGTGCCAGTGCAGCCAGAACGGCTGCGACGCGATCCCGACCACGTCGGGCTCCCGGTCCAGCAGGATCAGCCGATCCCGCTCCAGCCACGACTCGTAGCCCACGTGACCGCCCACCGTGGCCGAGTAGTACCAGCCCGCGAAACTCTCCCCGCCCTTGGCCCAGCCGAACTCCCGGACCGGATCGGCCGCCTCGAACCGACGGTTCCAGCCCTGACCCAACGGCAGTCGACGACGCTGCCCGCCATCGACAAAGCCCAGCTCAAAGGCCGACAAGACGGCATCGCCGTACGCCAGCGCGGCAACAGTCACGGTCTTCCCTCACCAGACGAGACCCACCGGTCAAGATCAAGTGGCAGAAACCTACTAGCCGTCAAGATCATTTGACAAACGAGCAAGATCCCCTGTCAGAGGTCACGCACCCCGCCCCCGAAGAGAGGGCACGTCGTGTCAGAACCGTGACAAAGGCACCCCACCTGCATGAACGTACCCCCCGCCGTGATCTCAACACTGCGCGTATACATGCCGCGTATACATGGTGTGTAGAGTGCCGCGCATGTCCATCGGCAACACCCTTCTGGGACTCCTGGAGTCCGGTCCGCGGCACGGTTACGACCTGAAGCGGGCCTTCGACGAGAAGTTCGGTCACGACCGGCCGCTGCACTACGGCCAGGTCTACGCGACGATGTCCCGGCTGCTGAAGAACGGGCTCGTCGAAGTCGACGGCGTCGAGGCGGGCGGTGGGCCCGAGCGCAAGCGGTACGCGATCACCGACGCCGGGATCACCGACGTGGAGCGGTGGCTCGCGACGCCGGAGAAGCCCGAGCCGTACCTTCAGTCGCTGCTGTACAGCAAGGTCGTCCTCGCGCTGCTGACGCACCGTGACGCGGGCGGCATCCTCGACACGCAGCGTTCCGAGCACCTGCGCAGCATGCGGATCCTGACCGACCGCAAGCGCAAGGGCGGACTGGCCGACCAGTTGATCTGCGACCACGCCCTGTTCCACCTGGAGGCGGATCTGCGCTGGCTGGAGCTGACCGCCGCGCGTCTGGACAAGCTCGCCGAGGCGGTGACCGCGTGACTCCTGTGCCTCCGGGTTCTCTGCTCGTCGCCGACAGGCTGCGCAAGGCGTACGGGCCGACCACCGCGCTGGACGGCGCAGAGTTCTCCATCCACGCCGGTGAGGTCGTCGCCGTGATGGGACCGTCCGGGTCCGGCAAGTCGACGCTGCTGCACTGTCTCGCGGGGATCGTGACGCCCGATTCCGGGTCCATCACCTACAACGGGCGTGAGCTGGCCACCATGAGCGACGCCCAGCGCAGTGCGCTGCGCCGCTCCGAGTTCGGCTTCGTCTTCCAGTTCGGTCAGCTGGTGCCCGAGCTGACGTGCGTGGAGAACGTGGCGCTGCCGCTGCGGCTGAACGGCACCTCCCGCAAGGAGGCCGAGCGGGCCGCCCTGTCGTAGATGGAGCGGCTGGAGGTCGACGACCTCGCGAAGAAGCGGCCCGGCGAGGTCTCCGGTGGTCAGGGCCAGCGCGTCGCCGTCGCCCGCGCGCTGGTCACCAGCCCGCGGGTGCTGTTCGCGGACGAGCCCACCGGCGCGCTCGACTCGCTCAACGGCGAGCGCGTGATGGGTCTGCTGACGGAAGCAGCCCGGTCGACCAACGCGGCCGTCGTGCTGGTCACGCACGAGGCGCGGGTCGCCGCCTACTCCGACCGCGAGATCGTCGTACGCGACGGCAGGTCCCGGGACATGGAGCGCGCCGTATGAGCGGGCGCCGGTGGTCCAGAGACCTGGGTATGGGGGTCAGATTCGCTTTCGCCGGCGGGCGGGACGGGTCGGTGCGGATGCTGCTCACCGCCGTCGGCGTGGGGCTCGGTGTGGCACTGCTGCTGTTCGCCACCGCGCTGCCGAACGCGCTGGCCGTCCGGCACGACCGGGAGGACGCGCGCACCGACCTCACGTTCGGAGCGCTGGGCGTGGCCGACAAGTCGCCGCTCAAGAAGGCGGACGACACCCTGGTGGTCGGCGATGCCGGGACCACCTTCCGTGACAAGGAGGTGCGCGGGCGGGAGTTGCAGCCCGAGGGGCCGAAGGCGCCCCTGCCGCCGGGGGTCTCGAGGTTTCCGGGGGTGGGCGAGATGGTGGTCTCCCCCGCGCTGAAGGGGCTGCTGGAGTCCGGCGAGGGGAAGCTGCTGCGCGAGCGGTTGCCGGAGCGGATCGTCGGCACCATCGCCGAACCCGGCCTCATCGGGGCCCAGGAGCTCGCCTTCTACCGCGGCGCCGACCATCTCGTGGTCAGGCAGGACAGCGGCGGCGTCGAACGCATCGACCGATTCGGCGCAGGGTACAAGGCCCCGGAGAAAAAGGACCCCGCCCTCGTCCTGCTCGCCCTCGTCGGGTTCCTGGTGCTGCTGCTGCCGGTCGGCGTCTTCGTCGCCTCGGCCGTACGGTTCGGCGGCGAGCGCCGGGACCGGCGACTGGCGGCCCTGCGACTGGTGGGCTCGGACAGCGGGATGACCCGGCGGATCGCCGCCGACGAAGCTCTCGCCGGCTCCCTGGCGGGCCTGCTCTTCGGCACGGTCTTCTTCCTGATCGTCCGGGAGCTCTCCGGGTCCGTGGACCTGTTCGGCGTGAGCGTGTTCCCCAGCTATCTCAACCCCTCCCCCCTGCTCGCCCTGCTGGTCGCGGCCGCGGTCCTGGCGGCCGCCGTGCTGGTCACGCTGTTCGCGCTGCGGGGCGTGGTGATCGAGCCGCTCGGCGTGGTGCGCACCGCGAAGCCCCCGCGGCGCCGGCTGTGGTGGCGGATACTGCTGCCCGTGGGCGGGCTCGGACTGCTCTACCCGATGATCGGCAAGGACCGGTACGGCAAGGACTTCAACCAGTACCAGGTCACCGGTGGTGTCCTCCTGCTGCTCGTCGGGGTGACCGCGCTGCTGCCGTGGGTCGTGGAGACGGTCGTCGCCCGGCTCGGCTCCGGCGCAGTCGCCTGGCAACTGGCCACCCGCCGACTCCAGTTGAGCAGCGGAACGGCCGCCCGCACGGTCAACGGCACCGCGGTCGCGGTGGCGGGCGCCATCGCCCTGCAGATGCTGTTCTCCGGGCTGCAGGGCCAGTACACCAAGCACACCGCCAACGACCCCGCCCGGGCCCAGATGTACGCGGACCTGTGGGACGAGGTCCCGCTCGCCCGGGCGGCGGCCGGCTTCAGGGCGACCAAGGGTGTCGCCAAGGTCTACGCCTTCGACGAGGGCTTCGTCAGCGACCGGCGCGAGCCCGCCGACAGCCAGCACTCCGCCCGTGTCACCATCGCCGACTGTGCGTCGCTGCGCGCGGTGGCTTCCCTCCCCTCCTGCAAGGACGGTGACGCCTTCGTCGTCCGGGGTGGCGCAGACGCAGACGAGGAGGCGACGCCGAAGATGTCCAGGCCCGGCAGCACGCTCTGGTTCGACACCAAAGACGGATCCGGTGCCAGGCGGACGCCCTGGACCGTACCGGCGGACGTGCAGCAGGCACGGGCGATCGCGGACCCGTCCGGGAACAAAGGTGGCGGCCTACTGCTGACACCGGGCGCCCTGCCCTCAGGCGCCCCACACGCTCTCCACGGGCAGATCTACCTCGTACTCGACCAGAAGCCGGCGGACGCACCCGATTACGCGCGGAACACGGCCCGTCGTCTCGGTCTGACCAGCGACCCGGTGATGCTGGTGTCCAGCAAGAGCGACGACACCTACGCCTCCATCCGCACCGGCCTGTTCGTCGGCGCCGCCTGCGTACTGGCGCTGATCGGCGCGAGTCTGCTGGTCTCCCAGCTGGAGCAGCTGCGCGAGCGCCGCAAACTGCTGTCGTCGCTCATCGCCTTCGGCACCCGGCGCCGCACCCTGTGCCTGTCCGTGCTGTGGCAGACGGCGATCCCGATCGGCCTCGGCCTGACGCTGGCCACGGCGATCGGGATGGCACTGGGCGCGGCACTGCTGAAGATGACGGGCAAGCCGGTGGGCGTGGACTGGGCGAGCGTCCTGTCCATGACCGGCATCGCCACCGGCGTCGTCCTGCTGGTGACCGTGCTCAGCCTGCCGCCGCTGCTACGGCTGATGCGGCCGGACGGCCTGCGCACCGAGTAGGACCACCGAAGGGCCCTTCCCACCCCTTCAGTTCCAGAGGTCGTTGCAACACCCCGTTTCAGGGGATGCAATGGACTTCGAGATCCGTGGGGACCGGCTGGAAGTGGCGCAACGGCCGAAGCGCCGACCGCGGGCAGAAGGCGGCACCACCGATCGGCATGGTGATGCCGCCTTGCGGTTCGTCCCAGTACCTGCGCGAGGGCGACCGGACTTCGTGGACTGCCGTGTTGGACGTGGTCCGGCTGTGCCCGTGGGACGACACGATCGCCGTCACCGCCGCCCAGGTCCGGGAAGTGTTCCAGCGGCTGTATGTGGCAGGCCAGTGGCGGATCGGTGACCCGCCCGTCCTGGTCGTCGTCGATGCCGGTTACGACGTGACCCGCCCGGCGTTCCTGCTCGCGGATCTGCCCGTTGAGCTGCTGGGCCGGATGCGTTCGGACCGTGTCCTGCACTGACTTCGCGGATGTGGCGGCCAAGTGCGCACCTGCCGACGGGCCGGGGACCGTCGGCGGTTGACCCTGTGAGAAGGAAGCGAGCACGGCCTGCCTGCGATTTTGCAAGGCTGCCGTGCTCGCTCCGTGTAGGCACTCAGAGAGGCCGGTTGCTCGTCAGCTCCAGGGAGAGGCGGTGAGCCAGCTGGTGTCCTGGGCCCACGACGTCGTGGAGTCCCAGGCGTTGGTGCCGCCGTTGCTGGCTATGTAGGCCGTGAAGTTGTAGTGGCGGATGTACTTCGTCGGGAAGTTGAAGGACTGGAAGGAGTTGCCGACCCCGCTGTTGCCCGTGGTCGGGCAGAAGGTGGCGTCCTTCGCGAACGCACTGCCGCCGTCGTCGTAGTTCAGGTTGAGCTGGTAGTTGAAGTGGCGCAGGAACTGGCCGGGCTTGTCGACGGACTCGAAGGACAGGCAGGAGGTGTTGGCCAGTCCGGCGCGGACGATCCAGGTGGCGTCCGCCTTGTCGGTGGCCGAGCTGGCGGAGTCGATGCTGGAGATGACGACCTTGGTGTCGGCGTCGTTGTGGCGCAGGTAGTGCGAGGTGCAGCAGGGCGAGGTGGTGGCCCTCAGTGAGATCCGCGAGCCGGGGGTCAGTGAGCCGGTGCTGGTCGAGCCGCTGTTGTAGCCGGCGGCGGTGATGTTGGCCTGGACGGCGTTCTCGGTGGCGTCCGAGGGGTAGCCCTGGGTCATGACACCTTCGTAGAAGGTGCCCTGGGCCCCCTTGCTGTTGTCACCGCCGATGCCCAGGATGATCGCGCCTTCCTTGTGCATCGGGTTGTAGCCGGAGACGTTGGGGCGCACGCCGCTGTAGAAGGTGGACAGGCCGCCCGACTGGGCGTCGCCGCCACGGATGGCCCACTGGTTCGGGCCACCCTTGACCATGGCGGTCAGGAACCGGTTGGTGACGGTGGGGTCGCCCGTGTTGAGGTGCTGGTTCACGCCGGAGAACAGGCCATTTTCCAGGTCGGCCATGATCCAGGGGCCGTTCCCGCTGCCGGAGCCCCAGACCTTGTTGTTGCCGAAGTAGATGGCCTCCATGTGGCCGTTGCCGGTGTCGTGGTCGTTGGTCTCGGCGTTGCCGTAGTCGAAGCAGCAGCCGCCGTTGAAGTGCGTGCCGTCGAAGATCGCGTACATGCCCTCGGGCTGGTCGCCGGTGGCGATGCCGTTGGTGTGGTCGTTGCGGTAGCCGGTGCCGGGGGCGACGTAGACGCCGTACGCCTTGTGGCCGCCGACGGTGACGGGGGCTTCGACGGCGTTGGCGAGGTTGTCCGGACCGCTTGCGGCTCCGCCCGCGGGTGCCTGGGTGAGGTCGTTGCCCTTGCCGGACTGGTCGTAGATGTCGGTGATGACGCAGCTGGTGTTTGCGCAGAAGGAGTCCTGCGCGGCGGCGTTGGCGTATCCGCCGGCGCTGAGCACGCCGATGTTCAGGGTGGCGTTGTCGGAGGCGCGCCTGACCTGGTAGAGCGGACCGTTGTACGCCCCGTACAGGGCGCGGGTGGTGCTGTGTGCGGCGACGCAGGGGGTGTTGCCCGCGGCGTAGATGTCGCACGGTCCCTGGGTGGCGGCCTGTGATGTGGTGGCTGTGGCGGTGAGCAGGCCGGCGGCGAGCGCGGCGGTGGCACCGGCCGCGAGCAGCGCGCGTCTGACGGCGCGTATCCACGGTGGTCTGATCATGAAGAGCTCCTTGAGAGGGTGGGGCGTGATGCGTCGACGCACCCTCGGTGTCCGGTGGTGCGGACGGCGGGGGCTGCCTCGACGCTGCCGGGCCCGGTGCCGGAGTCGGCTCTCTGCGGCACCGGGTCCGGTGCTGGTTGCTCGTCGGCTCCAGGGGAGGCGGCGAGTCAGTCGGTGTCCTGGGCCCACGACGTCGGGTGGTCCCAGGCGCATGTCCGGCAGCGGATCTGCCCGTGCGCGGACATCAGCCGGGCTTCGCAGACCCGGGCGCCGCCGGCGTACTCCGGGAAGTGCTGCCGCTCGGCCGCCTGACGGACCAGGGCCGGCAGCAGTCGCATCCCGCTGTCCGTCAGTGCGTCCCGCGTCCCTGTCGACGTGGGGTCAGCTCGTCACACGGAAGGTGGCGTCGCCGCGTCCCGTCGCGGTGGTGATCGGGTCGAGCCTCAGCTCGTAGGCGTAGTGCCGGATGTAGCGGTCGGGGTAGTTGTACGACTGGAACGAGGACCAGCCGGCGTCGGCGAGGCCGGCGACCTTGCGGAAGGTGGCGTCCGCGGCGAACTGGGTGGTGCCGTCGTTGCGGACCAGCTGGAAGTCGAAGTTGAAGTGGCGCAGGAAGTAGCCGGGGTGGTTCACCGACTCGAAGGAGACGGTGCCGGTGCCCGCCAGGCCGGGGCGCAGCCGGAACTGGGCGTCCTCGGCGGGGCTCACGTCGGGATCGATGCGCACGTCGAAGTTGGTCTGGCGCACGTACCGGTCCGGGAAGTTGTACGACTGGAGCCGCTGGGCGGGGGTGTTGGGCCAGCGGGCGAGCACGCGGCTCTCCTCGGCGGCGGTCAGGCTCATGATCCAGCCGTGGCGCTTCTTCGTGCCGCCCATGTTGTAGCTTCCCGAAGCCAGCTTCTGGTAGGAGGCGGGATTGGACGGGTCGGTCGTCAGGACCGGCATGTAGCCGCCGCCGGAGGCGTACTGGTCGAGGTAGAGGGCCCACTTTTTGGTGCCGTTGAACTTCATCCACATCGGGCCCTCGACCATCGACCCGGTCAGGCCGATGCCGGAGAGGTCGCCGAGCCGGGTCCAGGTTCCGAGGATGGAGTTGCTGCCCTCCAGGGTGATCTGGCCGTCACCGGAGGCCCGCACGTAACGGTAGTTGCCCACTCCGGCCGGCATCTCGATGATCTGGGTGTCGATGATCTCCTGCGCGCCGGGTCGCTCGATGTAGGTCTGCGGAGTGGTGATGGTGCGGAAGTCGCTGGTGTGGGCGTAGTAGATGCGGTGCTTCGTCTTGCCGTCGAGGGGCACGTTGGTCGCCCAGTACAGGACGTAGTCGTTGCTCTCGCGGTCGAAGATCGCCTCGGGCGCCCAGGCGTTGCGTCCGTCGGGGATGTCGCCGGCGACGTTGAGCAGCCACGGCTGTGACCAGGTGACCAGGTCGGTGGACTCCCACACCACCAGGTTGCGACTGCCGTTGTTGACGGCGGCGTTCCAGTCCTGCCCGCAGCTGATGCACAGGTCGGTCGCGATGATCCAGTACTTGCTGCCGTCGGGGGATCTCACGAATGCGGGGTCGCGCACCCCCTTCGTGCCGACCGTGGAGCGCAGGACCATCCCGCCGCCGTTGAGGTCGTTCCAGTGCAGGCCGTCCGTGCTGTGCGAGAGGTACATCTGCTGGTTGGTCGCCCCCTCACCGGTGAAATGCACCATCAGGTAACCCGGATCGGCTGCGTCGGCCCGTTGGGATGTGGTCAGGGCCTGCCCCGTGAAGAGGAGGCATGCGGCGAGCAATATCACCATCAGGCGGGCGCGGCGCGCGGACATGTGGATCTCCTGTCTTCGTGCAGGTGCCACCGTCGGGAGAGGGGAAGAGCGGGGTGGCGGGGGGAGCTCGTCTCGGTGGGGGGTGTGACAGGACGGTTGCCGCACGATCCGGAAGGGGGCGGATCCGGGCAACGGTGTGTGTCCCGGAGTGCGGTGCGTATCGCCGTGGGGACGGCGGGCCCGGGCGCGGGAGCCGGTGTGTCTGTGGTGTGACGGCGTTTCGGCGCCCACGAAGTGCTTCATCCGTGCGCGGCTTCGGCCTCCTTTCTCAGTGGGCTCCCGTTCTCAGAGGGCTCCTGTTGTCTGCGGTCCGGCACAGCAGTGGCGGCCTGCGGAATGCTGCGATATCAGCGGCGGTGACCGAGTTGCCGCCTCAGTCAACCGTGAGCCGACCGGTCCCGTAGTGCGATATATCGAACGGCGTTCGTAGAATCGGGCAGACATTAAGTGGGGGAATCGGGATGCGTCAATACATCCGACAATCCATGGCCTTTCGCGGCGGGCGCCGACCCACTCGTCGGATGCTTCTTTGACCAAAGCGTTGACCGGGGGCGAGCGCAGGACTTATGTTCTGGCCGAATTTACGAACGGCGTTCGAAATACCGGAACGGTTGAGCGGACGGTTTCTCTGCGCCGCCCGCACCAGAGGGAGCAATCCGTGAGACCTGCGCTCACCCGTCGATCGGTCCTCGGCTTGATCGCCGGCTCGGCCGCCGCCACCGTCACCGGTGTTTCGGCCGGTACCGCCCACGCCACCGTGCCCGCGTCACCAGGCGTGACGTACACGAACACCCTCGCCGAGCAGCGGGCCGACCCGCACGTCTTCAGGCACACCGACGGCTTCTACTACTTCACCGCCACGGTGCCGGAGTACGACCGCATCGTGCTCCGCCGCGCCACCACGATCCAGGGGCTGTCCTCGGCCACCGAGACGACCATCTGGACCAAGCACGCCAGCGGTGCGATGGGCGCACACATCTGGGCCCCGGAGATCCACTTCATCGACGGCAAGTGGTACATCTACTTCGCCGCCGGTGATGCCAACGACATCTGGCACATCCGGCCCTACGTCCTGGAGTGCACCGCCGCGAACCCGATCACGGGGAGCTGGACGGAGAAGGGGCGTATCGCCCTGCCGCTGGACACCTTCTCCCTGGACGCGACGACCTTCGCCGTGAACGGCACCCGCTACCTCGCCTGGGCGCAGAACGACCCGGCCGTCGGCCGCGGCACCAACATCTACATCGCGCAGATGTCCGGCCCGTGGACCATCACCGGCACCCCGGTCATGATCAGCAGGCCCACCGCCGCATGGGAGACCGCCGGAGGCGAGACGGTCAACGAGGGCCCAGCCGTGATCCAGCGGGGCGGCAAGGTCTTCCTGACCTTCTCGGCCAGTGCCACCGACGCCAACTACTGCATGGGCATGCTGACCGCGTCCGCCTCGGCCGACCTGCTCAGCGCCTCGTCGTGGGCCAAGAGCGCCGACCCGGTCTTCGCCAGCAACGCCGCCACCAGCCAGTACGGCCCCGGGCACAACCAGTTCACGGTCTCCGAGGACGGCACGTCGGACATCCTCGTCTACCACGACCGCAGCTACAAGGACATCAGCGGTTCCCCGCTCAACGACCCCAACCGCCGCACCCGCGTCCAGAAGATCTACTGGAAGGCCGACGGCACGCCCGACTTCGGCATCCCGGTCGCCGACGGTCTCACCCCGATCCGGCTCTCGTCGTACAACTTCCCCGACCGGTTCGTTCGGCACTGGGACTACCGCGCCAAGATCGAGGCGAACGTCTCGCCGCTGGCCGACTCGCAGTTCCAAGTCGTCACGGGTCTGGCCGGCACGGGCACCGTCTCCCTGGAATCGGCCAACTTCCCGGGCTACTTCCTGCGCCACAAGAACTACGAGGTGTGGGTGGAGAAGAACGACGGGACGGCGCAGTTCGCGTCCGACGCCTCCTTCACCGCCCGGACCGGCCTCGCGGACTCCGCCGGGGTCTCTTACGAGGCGTACAACCTCCCGGGCCGCTACATCCGCCACTACAACTACCTGCTCTACGTCCAGGCCCCCAGCACGGCGACCGACCGGGGCGACGCCACCTTCTACACACAGTGAGCCACAGCGGCGGCCGTTGCCTCTCGGGAAGCTCCGGCGGACCCCGTCGCCGAGTCTCACGGGAGGACGGACGCCGCAGCAGCGGGGAGTGGCCTCTGGCACGGCCAGAAGGTCCGCGAGGGCGCCCGCGCCATCAGCGCCCACGTGCCTCAGGTCCGGCGTCCACGCCGACGGACCCCGTGAGACCCATGCCCCGGACGCGGCCACCGCCGAGGACGGCGCCCACTGGCTCGCCTTGCCGCGCTCCCTGATCGCCCGCGGTCTCTCCGGCGTCCAACTGCTCGTCTCCGACGCGCCCATGGCGCAGCCCTGCCGGGCGCGAGCCGGCAGCGCTGCTCCGTCGGCGGTTGCGGCTGAACCGTCGCTGCCGTGCCGGCTCGGCTGTGCTCTCACGGCAGTGTGAAGTCTTCGGGGATGTCGGCCCGCCGTTCCCAGCGGATCCGTAGACGTCGGAAGCCGTGCAACCAGGCGATGTCGTCCACGTGCCAATAGATCACCGGGCCGGTCGCTCTTGAGTCGAGTTGCTCCGAGTGGCGAAGCTCCTGGTCACAGACGGGTGGTGAACCGACCGTCGGGCAGTTTCCGCAGCTGGCCGCGATCGACGAACAGCGAACCGGAGCAGAGCAAACCTCATCGACTACCGCTTGCCCCGGGCCCATCCCGAACGTGGAGACCCCCGCCTGGACGAGCCGACAGGGGTCCACGTCAGTCACCGCAGTCACATGCGTGTCACGGGTGCCCCACGTCCTCACACCTGACTCCCGCGGATCACCGGCGAACCCTCACACCGCCTTCACCGGATTCCGGGCGGACCGCCCCGCGCGCCCGCCGTTCACCGCTTCGACGGCGGTGCGGGCGGAATGGCGGCCGTGGTGATCGTCATCGGGGTGCCGGTGACGGCGATGAGGTAGATGTGTCGATGCGTGCCGCCTGGGAGGGCCCGGAAGCCTCCCGGGGGTTCGACGACGTATGTGGCGGAGGCGTGCGGCGCCAGGGTCGCCGGGCCGGAGGTGATGGTCCACCAGTTGGAGGCGCCCTGCCCGGTGCGGCTGGCGAAGTGCGGGGCGAGGGCGTCGCCCGTGGTGTTGACGGCCCGTACGGCGACGGCGGTGACGCCGGCGCCCGAGTGGTGGGTGGCGTAGCGGGGGGCGAGGCTCATGCGCAGGGGCGGCGGGCTTGCGGCGGCGACCGTCACACAGACGAGGGCGGGCAGGAGCAGGCCCGCGGCCACGGCGCCCTTCGCGCGGCGGCCGAAGGCGCCGGGCGGGCGTGGCTGCCAGGCGGTGGCGAACGCGGCGGCCGGGACGGTGGCGACGGCCGCGAGCCACAGCGGCGTCATCATCAGGAAGTAGCCGTCCTGGGAACGCGTGGCCAGATAGAACGCGCACCAGGGCAGCACGGTGATCGCGGGGCCGAGGCGCCGGACGAACAGCAGCGTGGCGGCCATCAGG
This sequence comes from Streptomyces sp. NPDC051172, assembly GCF_040682555.1. Taxonomy (NCBI): domain Bacteria; kingdom Bacillati; phylum Actinomycetota; class Actinomycetes; order Kitasatosporales; family Streptomycetaceae; genus Streptomyces; species Streptomyces sp. NPDC051172. Next base: position 67,924 of record NZ_JBFBBE010000017.1, on the reverse strand, counting down.
CCTAGCAGGAGCAGCAGGCTGCCGTAGGAGTAGTAGTCGAGGCGGCTGCTGCCCGCGGTGAAGTAGTACGAGATGCCCATCAGGCCCTGACCGTGCAGGATCGCCTTCTGGTTCAGCGGCAGCAACAGGCCGTGCAGCCAGGCGGAGGACTCCTGGACGGCGAAGTAGGCGTTGACGGCGGCCCAGGCGAGTACGGCCGTGCCGGTATAGCGGGCGGTGACGGAGAGTGCCCGCCGCGGGCCGAGTTCGCCGCGTCTGACGGCGTACAGGCCGATCAGGAGGAACGGCGTGAGGAACCAGGCGAGTTGCTGGGCGGCGCAGGCCGCGCCCAGACAGGCCGCCCGCAGCACTCCCCTGCCTCCCAGTTGACCGCCCGCGCCGGTGGCGGGCCAGCGCACCACCACGGGGACGAGGAGGGCGAGGGCCGTGATCGCCGGGTAGCCGGCGTAGGCGTACTGGGGCAGGAAGCCGAAGCCGAGGCAGACGGCGGTGGCCGCCGATCGCCAGGGTGCCGGCAGCAGGAGCCACAACAGGACCGAGGAGGCCAGGAGCGCGCCGGTGGTCACCAGCGTGGCGGCCGCCGTCGAATGGACGAAAGCATGCACCGGGGTGGCGAGCAGGGCCGTCAGCGGCGGATAGCCGTAGGTGTAGTCGGCACCGCCGGACATGGTCTTGGTGATCCCGACGCGTGCGCCGTCGAACAGCCAGGGCCAGGACTGGCCGTAGACGGGATGACCGTGCAGGATCTGGTTCGCGGCCTGGGCGGTCAGCACGCCTTCGTCGGTGCCCGTGTGGTCGAGCAGATAGCCGCAGGTCACCAGCGCCACAGCGGTCAGCAGCACCGCCGCGTCCACCCGGACCAGCGCCCGCCGGGTGGGCACCAGGAGGGCGAGCACGGCACAGACCAGGATCGAGGCGTAGCAGGCGGAGATCGTCGCGGCGACGGCCGGGTGGGAGGCCATCGCGGCGGTCCAGGCGTCCCGCGTCCCGATGAACAGGCTGATCGTGGCCACCAGCGTCATCCCACGATGCCACTGCTGGAGGCCGGCCTCCTGGACCCCGGGCACCGCGGCCCGGGTCGAAGGCGTCGCCATCAGGTCCGTCCCGGCGCTCCCGGGAAGCTCGACGCTTGTTCCGGCGCGACGGGCGTCCATCACGCGACCGCCTCCTCCCTGCCTCATCTCCATTGGGCAGCACCCACGCGTGTTCAGCCACTCGGGACCAACTACTACAACGTGTAGGTAAGTGCTGGAGGGGCGAGTCTCACAGGATCAGGGACCATCCGTCGGCCGACCCCGCGTGGCCTCGGGGAGGGGCAGGCTGCTTCTCACCGACCTCTCACCCTACAGTTCGTAGGGTGAGAGGAAGGGCCTTGCGTCACCTGCGCCTGGTGGGGGCTGTCGAGGGCTCCTGGCCCGAGGCACGCACCGTGGTGTGGCCCGGCTTCGGCTTGGGGAGGTGCCGGGGCACGACGTCCTGGGGGAAGGTCAGCTGCTGGTTCATCCACTTCAGGGTGGCCGGCATCTCCCGAACCCAGGTCGGGAAGTTGTGGCTGCCGTTCTCGGGCAGGATCGACACGACGCGCATGGGTGCCTTGACGGCCTTGATGAAGGCCAGGGTCTCCGGGTAGCCCTTCTCGCCGTGCTTGCTGTCGGCGACCAGGACGGAGACCTGGGGCACGGGAAGGTGCTTGAGCCGCCACATCAGGTCGTGACTGTTGATCCGGTTGACGCGGCCCAGTCCGCTGCCGAAGAGGTTGCCCGTCGTGGCGTCGTCCTTGATCTTGTAGTCGGGCGACAGGGCACCGGCCGTCGTGTACACGTTCGGGTTGCGCATCGTCAGCTGCAGGGCGCAGGTGCCGCCGGAGGAGTAACCCATGACACCCCAGGCGGTGGCGTCGTGGCCCACCCGGTACGTGGCCTTCAGGGCCTCCGGCAGGTCCTTCGCCAGGAACGTCTCGGTCTGCGGTCCGCCCGGCACGTCCACGCACTCGGTGTCGCGCGGCGGAGCGATCGTCGGCCGGATCATCACCATGATGGTCGGCTGCATCTGGCCGCTCTTCTGCAGCTCTCCGGCGGTCTGTGACACCCGCAGGTACTGCGCCAGGTTGAAGATGGAGCCGGGGTAGCCGCTGAGCGCGACGATCACCGGGAAGCGCTGCCGGTGGTACGCCTTCTGGAAGTACTGCGGCGGCAGGTACACGAAGGCCGGGTCGACGACGCCGGTGCGGCGGCCGATGACCTTCACGGACTCGACCCGCCCGTTCACCGCTGCGGGGCCGGTGGGCAGTCCGCTGACGCGGTTCAACTGCTCGACACCGTTGGGCTGTATGAGGGAGGAGCCCTTCACGGAGATGCCGGAGATGGCCCCGTCGTTGTTCCCACTCGCCTGGGTGACACCGACGGGAGCGGTGTCGACGTTGCCGAAGAGCTCACCCCATGATCCGAAGAACTGGTACGACGAGTTCAGCCAGCAGGCGAAGGCGGCGATGATCGTCACCTGGGCGACTCCGATGGCCCCCAGACGTCCGAGCACCTGCCACACGCCCTGCTTGGCCAGCCGTGGCCACAGCCAGACCAACAGCGCCACACAAATGGCGGCCACTGCCGCCATCACGTACACAGTCGTCTCGCTGGTCAAACCCATGCCACTCAGTCCCCGGTTTCCTTGCCCGTGGTTTTTCCGTCACCCAGGAGGAGGGTTGCGGACCCTTCCGCGTTCCCCAAGAAACGCTAATGGGACAAAGCCCATACCTCTTTCTTGACTTCACAGAAGGGCCGTCACCAGAGGTCAGGAGCCGTCAGCCGTCCGGAGGGACCTGCGGTATGTGACGCAGTCCTCATACAGCGGCAGCAGACCCTGGGCCTCCGCCTCGGCGAGCGTCGGCGCCTGCTCGTCCTTCGGGGACAGCAGCGGCTCGATGCCGTCCGGCCACTGGATGGCGAGGTCCGGGTCGAGCGGATGGATGCCGTGCTCACGCTCGGGGGCGTAACCCTCGGAGCAGAGGTACACCACCGTCGCGTCGTCCGTCAGGGCGAAGAAGGCGTGGCCGAGGCCCTCCGACAAGTAGACCGCGTGATGCGTCTCGTCGTCGAGCCGGACGGCCTCCCACTGCTTGTACGTCGGTGATCCGACCCGGATGTCGACGATGACGTCGATGACCGCGCCGCGCACGCACTTGACGTACTTGGCCTGGCTCGGCGGAACGTCGGCGAAGTGGATGCCGCGCAGGGTGCCCCGCTTGGAGACGGAGCAGTTGGCCTGGGCCAGGTTGAGGTCCTGGCCGGTGGCCTCGCGGAAGTCGGCGCCGCGGAACCACTCGTGGAAGCTGCCGCGGTCGTCGGGGAAGACCTTGGGCTCCAGTACCCAAGCGCCGTCAATGCCCAGTGGTCGCACGTATCGATCCTAGTTCGCGTGGTTCGGTTACTTCTTCAGAGCCCTACGGAGCCTGCCCGCCGCGCGGCGCAGGAATGTCCGCTTTGCCGGGCGAGAGGCAGTCTTGGGCCGCCCGGGGGCCTTGGCCGCCAGGTCGGCGGCCGCGGCCGCGAGGGGTTTGACTTCGGCACCACTCGCGGAGACATCGAGCACCAGCGGCAGTGCCACCGGCTTGCCTGCGCCGGCCGACGGCAGGATCAGCTCCAGCCGCCACTGGCCGTCCACCAGTTCACCAAGCGTAAGGCCGGCCCTCAACTCGGCCTCACCGGTCGTACGAGCGGCCAGGGTGGCGGGGAACTCGACCGAACGGCTGGTCGCGACCTTCGTCAGCTTCACGGCTGCTTCACTCTCGCCCTGGAGGTGGAAGGGCAGCGCAACGGTGAGGCGGTCGGGGCCCGTCGTCACGGTGACGTCGGCGACGGTGTGACCGGCGAACTCGTACGAGATCCGGTTGGTCTTCCGGTCGACATCGAGCGAGAGGTTGCCGTGCGGGTCGGTCCAGTACGGCAGGACCAGGTGCGCCGGGGAGCCCACAACGGCAGCGCGCCGTCCGTGCCCGGCCGCCTCGCTGCGCACGGAACCCAGGCGGGTCTCCTTGGTCCACCCGCAGGAGCTGATGCGGATGAGGACGTCCCAGATGCCCGCATCCAGTCCGGCGCCGTTCGCCGCCGTCAGCGGGTCGATGCGCGAGGTGGCGTGCAGCACCTGCCGGAAGTACCCGTCCCGGCCCGCCACGGCGACCTTCTCCCGAGTGAACTCCACGGGCTGGAAGAACTCCGCGGCCGTCGCACGCTCACGTACGACGAGGTCCACCTTGGACTTGCCCAGCGGGGCGGAGGTGTCCGCGCCGAGCAGGGCGATGGCGTCCAGGCTGGTCTGCGGCAGCGGCGGGACGAGCAGGTCCTTGTCGCCGTCGGCGCGGAAGGTGATGGGCTCGCCGGCCGACTGGTACTCGGCGGTGAAGCCGATCGACAGCTTGCCGTCCTCCCAGCCGAGGGTCTCCAGGACGCCGGAGGGTTTGATCCCCGACTCCCACTGGGCGAACTCCTCGACGTCGGCGAGCCGGTTCGCCGCGATCAGACCGGCGACGATCTGCTGCGTGGGCTGCAGACCGGCCGCGACACCGGGCCCGAAGCGCTCGACGACCACCTTGTGGATCTCGTCGAACAGCTCCTGGCGGTAGTCCTCCGGCAGCTTCAGCAGGCGCTGTCCGCGCATGCGCTCGACCATCTCGTTGCGCAGCCAGCGGCGGAACAGCCGGTCACGCAGCGGGCCGGGCTCGGTGAGCTTCTCGACGACGTCGAGGGCCTCGCGGAGGTTCTTGAAGTAGCCGACCGGGTCGAAGCGCTGGAAGCCCGCGTTGGACGCGTCCTCGCGCTTGACGTGGTAGTAGCACAGGTAGTCGCTGAGCACGGAGACGTTCTCGGCCCGCAGATAGGCCTCGGTGACGAAGACGTGGTCCTCGAGGCGCCTGCGCCCCTCCATGTAGCGGAGGTCGTACTTGTCCAGGAACGCCTTGCGGAACATCTTGTGCGGGGTGAGGCTGTCGATCAGCGGGGCGTTCTCGACGTTCGCGTGCGGGCGGTTCTTGCGGAACAGCTCCAGCGGGACCGGGCGGCCCTTTCCGGCCATCTTGCCCACGATCACATCGGCGCCGTTCTCCACGCCGTAGTTGTACATACGCTCGAGGGCTTCGTCGCCCAGCCAGTCGTCGTTGTCCACGAACTGGATGAACTCACCCCTGGCGGCGGCGATACCGACGTTGCGCGGCTTGCCGGACCAGCCGGAGCCCTCCTGGTGGATGACGTGCATGTGGGGGTACTCGGCAGCCAGCCGGTCCAGGCGCTCGGGCGTCTCGTCGGTGGAGCCGTCGTCGACGAAGATCGCTTCGTACTCGTCGTCCGGCAGGCTCTGACGGAGAAGAGAGGCTATGCAGTCCTCGATGTAGTTGCCCGGGTTGTAGACCGGGATCACCACGCTCACCTTGATGGGCATGTCTCTTCTTCCGCTTCAGTCACTGGGGAGTCGAACGTCATGACACGGCGTACACCGCCGTCGGCTGACGGACAAGGCTAACGCGTGGCAGTCACACCGTGGGCACGTCAATCGGCGGCCGCGGCCACAAACGGATCACAAAGTCCACACGATGGTTAGGCCAACTGTGATGAAACGCACGGAGCGGTGCTCGCCCCGGAGCCCGGTTAGGATGCGCCGCATGAAGGCTCTCGTTCTCTCCGGTGGCTCGGGCACTCGCCTGCGTCCGATAACCCACACATCGGCCAAGCAGCTGGTGCCCGTCGCCAACAAGCCCGTCCTGTTCTACGGGCTGGAGGCGATCGCCGACGCCGGCATCACGGATGTCGGAATCATCGTCGGCGACACCGCCGAGGAGATCCGGGAGGCCGTCGGTGACGGCTCGAAGCTCGGGATCGACGTCACGTACATTCCTCAGGAAAAGCCGCTCGGCCTCGCGCACGCGGTGCTCATCGCGCGCGAGTTCCTGGGCGAGGACGACTTCGTCATGTACCTCGGCGACAACTTCATCGTCGGCGGCATCACGGGCCTCGTCGACGAGTTCCGTACGGAACACCCCGACGCCCAGATCCTGCTGACCCAGGTGCCGAACCCCACGTCCTTCGGTGTCGCCGAGCTCGACGAGAGCGGCCGGGTCAAGGGGCTGGAGGAGAAGCCGAAGGAGCCCAAGAGCGACCTCGCGCTGGTCGGCGTGTACCTGTTCACCCCGGCGATCCACGAGGCCGTCCGCAGCATCGAGCCCTCCTGGCGCGGCGAGCTGGAGATCACCCACGCCATCCAGTGGCTGATCGACCAGCGCAGGGACGTCCGCTCGACGACGATCTCCGGCTACTGGAAGGACACCGGGAACGTCGCCGACATGCTGGAGGTCAACCGCTCCGTCCTGGAGACGGTCGAGCCCGCCGTCGAGGGCACCGTCGACGAGTCCAGCGAGATCATCGGCCGCGTGCGCATCGACGCCGGCGCCGAGGTCCGCGGCTCGCGCATCGTCGGCCCCGCGATCATCGGCCCCGGTTCGGTGATCAGCGACTCGTACGTCGGCCCCTTCACCTCGATCTCCGAGGGCGTCCGGATCGACGACAGCGAGATCGAGTACTCCATCGTCCTGCGCGACTCCTCCATCACCGGCGTACGGCGGATCGAGACCTCGCTCATCGGCCGCGACGTCCAGGTCACCCCCGCGCCCCGCAATCCCGCAGCCCACCGACTCGTCCTCGGCGACCACAGCAAGGTGCAGATCTCTTCATGACCACGAGAATCCTGGTGACCGGCGGTGCCGGTTTCATCGGCTCCCACTACGTCCGTACGCTGCTCGGCCCAGAGGGGCCGGGGGACGTGGCGATAACCGTCCTGGACAAGCTCACCTACGCGGGCAACCCGGCCAACCTCGACGAGGTACGCGCCCACCCCGGCTTCGCCTTCGTGCAGGGTGACATCTGCGACCCCGAACTGGTCGGCAAGCTGATGGCCGAGCACGACGAGGTGGTGCACTTCGCCGCCGAGTCGCACGTGGACCGCTCCATCGACGGCGGCGCGGAGTTCGTCCGCACCAATGTCGTCGGCACCCACACCCTGATCGACGCCGCGCACCGGGCGGGCATCAAGACCTTCGTGCACATCTCCACCGACGAGGTCTACGGCTCCATCGACGAGGGCTCCTGGCCCGAGACGCACCCGCTGCAGCCCAACTCGCCCTATTCCTCGGCGAAGGCGTCCAGCGACCTGATCGCGCTGTCGTACCACCGCACCCACGGCCTCGACGTCCGCGTCACCCGCTGCTCCAACAACTACGGGCACCACCACTTCCCCGAGAAGGTCATCCCGCTCTTCATCACCAACCTCCTCGACGGCAAGAAGGTCCCGCTGTACGGCGACGGCGGCAACGTCCGCGACTGGCTGCACATCGACGACCACATCCAGGGCATCGACCTGGTGCGCACCAAGGGACGCCCGGGCGAGGTCTACAACATCGGCGGCGGCACCGAACTCTCCAACAAGGAGCTCACCGGGCTGCTGCTGGAGGCCTGCGGCGCCGACTGGGACACCAGCGTCGAGTACGTCGCCGACCGCAAGGGCCACGACCGCCGCTACTCCGTCGACTGCACGAAGATCCGCGAGGAACTCGGCTACGAGCCCCGCAAGGACTTCGCCACCGGCCTCGCGGAGACCGTCGCCTGGTACCGCGACAACCGCGCCTGGTGGGAGCCCCTGAAGGAGCGGGCGGCCCTGTGACCTCCACCTGGCTGATCACCGGTGCGGGCGGAATGCTCGGCAAGGACCTCCTGGCCCGGCTGGCGGCCGACGGCGTGCCGAGCGTCGCCCTGACCCGGGGGGACCTCGACATCACGGACCCGGAGGCGGTGCACGAGGCCGTCGCGGAACACGAGCCGGACGTGGTGGTCAACTGCGCCGCCTGGACCGCCGTCGACGACGCGGAGACCCAGGAGGCCGAGGCGCTGCGGATCAACGGCGACGGTCCCCGGCACCTGGCCGCGGCCTGCGCCAAGACCGGCGCCAGGCTGCTCCAGGTCTCCACGGACTACGTCTTCGCGGGCGACGGCGCCTCTCCGTACGCCGAGGACGCCCCAACCGCCCCACGCAGCGCCTACGGCCGCACCAAGCTGGCCGGTGAGCAGGCGGTGCTGACCGCACTCCCGGACGCGGGCCACGTGGTGCGCACGGCGTGGCTGTACGGGGCGGGCGGCGGCAATTTCGTCCGCACGATGATCAAGCTGGAAGGCGTCAAGGACACCCTCGACGTGGTCGACGACCAGCGTGGCCAGCCCACCTGGACCGTGGACCTCGCCGACCGGCTGGTCCGCCTCGGGCAGTCCGCGCTGGCGGGCACCGCCCCGGCGGGGATCTACCACGGCACCAGCGGCGGCGAGACCACTTGGTACGGCCTCACCCGGGAGATCTTCCGGCTGCTCGGCGCGGACCCCGAGCGGGTCCGCCCCACCACCAGCGCCGCCTTCGTCCGCCCGGCCCCCCGGCCGGCGTACAGCGTCCTCGGCCACGACCGCTGGGCGGCCGCCGGGATCGAGCCGATCCGCGACTGGCGCGAGGCTCTGCATGAGGCGTTTCCGGCGCTGCTGGCGGCCGAGCGGCCGTAAGCCGACGTACGACTCGTCTTGAAACGAGCGGGGTGGCCGAATCCATTCTGGTTGCGGCCACCCCGCTCGTCCGTACGGCGACGGACGAGGAGGACCGCACCGCCGCCCAGCACAGCGGCGGGGCCGGGGCGCACCGGTCGCCGTTCCCGGTCCATTCACCCGCACGGCGGCCGGACTTGCCGGGACGAGGGCGAATGCGGGTCCGGTGTCCCGCTCACTGCCGACGGTGGCGCCGGTGGCACGGTCGGCCGGCAGGGTGTATTTGATCGTGCCGCTGTCGCCGAGCCTGGCGCCCGCGTCCGCACGCCCGGTGAACAGCACCGAACAGCTGTGTGTGGAACCCGTGTCGACGCAGGTGATGACCTGCCGGTCCGCCTTGCACCTCGGGTCGTCAACTGAAAGGCTCGCGATACCGGTCAGGTCCCAGGTATCGATGACGAGCGTGTCGTTCGCGGGTACCGGGGACCTGCGCCCCGGCATCCGAGAACATCCAGTGTGCAAGCACCACGGCAGTCGACGCCGCCCCAAGACCGTGCACTTGGATTTCATGCACATGTGATGCGCTGGACATCTCAAAGGTTGCCGTCCGTTCTCACCATGATTTTCACTGATTCTCACGAAGTAAGAGATCTCTCAGCAGTGGAACCAGGCGTCCGGCCGCTCCCTCATCCAGGGCAGCGAAGGAGGTCGAAATGGGCGACAGCCCCATGCAGACGAGCAACGCGCTCAAACGGCGGATCGCGCCGAGACTCGATCCACCGCCTCAGCAGCGGCGGTGGCGTATCGAGCTGGGCAAGGCACTGCCGGCACTGACGTTGTTCGTCTCCGTGCGGCTGACCGGGGTGATCATGGCGACCCTGTGGTCGATCCACCTCGGCAGACACCCGCGCACCGTGGCCGGCCTGGAATGGGACGGCCACTGGTACTGGCACATCTCGCAGTACGGCTACGGCTTGATCGTCCACGCCAAATCGGGCCACTTCATCTGGAACGACCTGGCGTTCTTCCCCCTCTTCCCGGGCCTGATCCACGCGGTGAACACGGTGCTGCCGATCGGCCCGGTCAACGTGGCACTGCTCATCGCGTGGACTGCCGCCCTGGCGGCGGCCTGGGGCGTGTACGCGGTCGGCGAGTTGCTGCACGGGCGACGCATCGGGATCCTCCTGGTGGCGCTGTGGGCGCTGCTGCCGCACGCGATCATCCTGACGATGGCGTACACCGAGCCCGTCATGACCGCCTTCGCGGCCTGGGGGCTCTACGCGGTGCTCACCCGCCGCTGGCTCACCGCGGGGACGCTGGCGGTGCTGGCCGGGCTGACCCGCCCCAACGGCCTTGCCGTGGCGGCCGCCGTCGTCACCGGCGCCGTCGTCCATATCTGGCAGCTGCGCCGCTCCGGTGCGCCCACTGCGCCACGCGCCTGGGTGGCCGCCGCCGTGGCTCCCCTCGGCTGGCTGGGCTACATCGGCTGGGTGGGGCTCAGAACCCACAGTCCTTTCGGCTACTTCCACGTGCAGAGTCTGTGGGGCTCACGGTTCGACTTCGGCCGCTTCACCGTTCACGAGTTCAAGCACCTGATCGTCGGGCACGACATCCTCGCCGTCTATGCCACCGCCGCGATCGTCCTCGGCTACCTGCTGCTGTTCGTCTTCTGCGTCCTGAACAGGATGCCCCTGCCCCTGCTCGCATACTGCGCGGTCCTCATCGTGATGGCGGTCGGCGGCACCCACTTCTTCAGCAGCAAGCCGAGGTTCCTGCTGCCGGCCTTCCCGCTGCTGATCCCGCTCGCCCGGCATCTGGCGCGGAGCCGCCTGCGCACCCTGGTCATCCTGCTCAGCAGCCTGGCCGTCGTCTCCCTCTTCTACGGCACCTACCTGCTCACCGTCTCCCATCGGGCTCTGTGACGGGAGGACTGTCACACGGGGCCATGCACGTCGCGTCGTCACGGCAGTTGACGACTGCGGCTGCGGCCTGCGCTCAGAGGTCGTTCGGTGTGCCCAGGCCCGTGAGAGCGCCGACCGGGTCGAGGTCCGGGGTGCCGCGGGGCCACCAGTCGTCCTGGCCCGGCTCCGACTCGTAGGCGTACCACAGGCCGTCGCGGCCGAGACGGAGCTGGACGTGGCCGCGGGGGTGGGTGAGGTGGTTGCGCCAGGGTCTGAAGGCGGGGAGGTCGGCGGCGAGGAGGAGGGGGCGGGCGCGGTCGAAGCGTCCGGCGGGCGGGTCCCAGGGTTCCTCCAGGACGGCGAGGCCTTCGACACCGCCCTGCCGCCAGGCTGCGACCGCTCGGGCCAGCTCGGCCGGCGTGCGGCCGGCGGCCGAGGCGAGCGAGGCGTAGAGCGCGCGGGTGCCGGCGGTGAGGCCGGAGCCGGGGCGGGCGGCGGCGAGCCGGACGGCGTCCTGCCACAGCGTCAGCTCCGCCACCGGGTCGCGGCCGGTGCTGAGCAGCGCGTGGGCACGGGTGGCGGCGTCGGTCGCCAGCTGGTCCAGTGCGAAGGGGTCGGGGCCGCCCGGGGCCGCCGGGTAGACCGGGGGCTGCTCGGGGTGCGGCGGGACGGGCAACGGGGCCGGAAGCGGCGGTAGTCGGCGGGGCAGGACGGCTTCGGTCGCGCGCACGCCGGGGAGCGGGGCCGGTTCCTGCTCCTGGGCGGCGCGGGCCGCGCGCGTGGCGCTCAGGCGGGAGAGGGCGTCCAGCAGCTCACGTTCCCCGCGGCCGCGCAGCAGGAGCAGTACGAAGGGGTCGGCGTCGAGGAGGCGTGCCGTCTGGTAGCAGAGGGCGGCGGCATGTTTGCAGGGGTGGCCGCGATCGGGGCAGCTGCAGTGCGGGTCGAGGTCGCCCGGACCCGGCAGCAACGGCACACCGCAGTCGGCGAGGCTTTGGGGCAGCTCCTTGTCGAGCAGCGCCGCGATGTGCCCGGGCCGCTCGGCGGCGACGTCCAGGAACCGCGCCCAGTCCGCGTCGTCCAGCGTGCGCAGCCGCACCTGCACGCGGTACGGGCGCGGACGGCTGCCCTGCACATACGCGAGCACGAGTCCGGGCGTCACCGTGATGGCGTCCACATGTCCCTGCTCGGCGTACTGACGGCCACGCGCCAGCCGCTTGGCGTCCAGCGCCCCCTCTTCCAGCGCGGTGACCCAGGCATTGCCCCACCACGTCTCCGCGAAGCGGGAGTCGTCGGGAGAAGCCGGCGAGGCGGGTGAGGCCGGGGAACGGGCGGCGCGGGGCTGGAATGCGGGGAAGGTACGGCGCAGTTCGCTGTCGCGGCCGGGGGCGGCCATGGAGTGGGGGCGGTGGGCCGTGGGGCCGGTCGGGGATTCGCCGGGGAAGAGGGACGGGGTGGAGCCGGCGGTGCCGGGGCCCTCGGCCTCGGCGAAGTGCTCAGCGGACGCGGCTGCCTGCGGGCCTTTACTGGACGTGGGCGTCCGCGGATTCGAACTCCCCTCCCCCGTACGGGAGTCGTCGTCCGGGCTCTCTGCCGGACCGGTCGCCGAGGCAGGCACAGGGAAGGCGTCGGCAAGCAACTCCTTCAGATCCCGCGCCTGGACACCGGCAGCCCGACGAGGCGCACCGCCGCGACTTCCGCCACCCGCCGACGCCGCCCGCCGCGACCGACGGCCGGGCTCTCCTGCGGCCCGCTCGGCATCCTCCCGGGCCTGACGCATCTCCGCCCGTGCGGCGCGCAACGCCTCACGCGCGACATCAGCGGGCCGCGCACCTGCGCGGGGCCCCGCACCCGCAGGGTCGGCTCCCCCGCCCTGAGACCTCACGCCGGCGCCCGGCAGCCCAGACCTCGGCGCCTCACTCGGTGCCTCGCCCTGGCCCTCGGCGGTCGCTGCCGTGTCACCGCCTGGTGTGTCCCTGTGCGCCGTCCCGGCCGCGGCGTCGTCAGGCGGAGGGCCGGGAGCGACTCCGTCCGTGGTGCGGCCTGGAGCACCTCCGCCAACGCCGGCCCGGGGCGGCCCTGCCGCCGGAGCGAGCCCATCCCCGTCCGCTTCCGCACCGGAGGCAACGCCCGAGGCGTCTGCGCCCGAGCCTCCGGCCCCGGCACCGGACACCACCGCGTCCGTGCCCCGACCCCCACCACCGCCGGCGGCCCGCCGTGCAGAGACCGCAGCCCCGACAGACCCGCCCGCGTCGACATGCTCACCCGGCCCCACGCCCGAACCGTCAGCGCCCGAACCCTTCCGCCCCGCGCCGGCCACCGCCCCGTCCGTTACCCCGCCACCACCAGCGCCGGCGCCCCGCCATGACGAGACCGCCGCCCCAGCAGGCCCATCCGCATTCTCATCGGACGGCATCCCCGATGTATCCGCTACGGCGGCCCCCGACAGCGACTCCGCCGAGGCAGGTTCGGCGTCCGTGGTGCGGCCCGCGGTGTCCGCGTCGCGTCTGGCGGAGATCGCTCGGCGCAGTGCCGCGCGGGCGGCGTCGGCGGGCCTTGCCTCGCCGCTCTGCGGGGCCTGCTCCGGCCCCGGGGGCTCCTGTGCCGTGGGCCGCGGGGTCGGCTCCTGGTCCGCATCCTGCCCGGATGCCGGTTCGTGGCTCGCAGCCCTCCCCGGCCCCGGTCCCCCGGGCCCGGGCTTCTCCCGTTGCCGTGCATCCCTCAGTGCCCGGCGGGCCTCGTCGGCCGGGCCCGGGGTCATGTCGGCCTCCGGAGGGTGACCAGGTCGGTGAGTTCGCGGTCGGACAGTTCGGTGAGGGCCGACTCGCCGGAGCCGAGGATCGCGTCGGCCAACGCCCGCTTGGACTCCAGCATTTCGGCGATGCGGTCCTCGACCGTGCCTTCCGTGATGAGGCGGTGGACCTGGACCGGCTGGGTCTGGCCGATGCGATAGGCGCGGTCGGTGGCCTGTTCCTCGACCGCCGGGTTCCACCAGCGGTCGAAGTGGATGACATGGCCCGCACGGGTCAGGTTCAGGCCGGTGCCGGCCGCCTTCAGCGACAGCACCAGGACCGGGGTCGAACCGCTCTGGAAGCGGTCCACCATCCGTTCGCGCTCCGGGACCGGCGTGCCGCCGTGGAGCAGGTCCACCGGGACCGCCCGGGAGGCCAGGTGCGCGGTGATCAGGCGGGCCATCCCCACGTACTGGGTGAACACGAGCGCCGAGCCGTCCTCGGCAAGCAGCGTGTCCAACAGCTCGTCCAGGAGAGCGAGTTTGCCGGAACGCGCGAGCAGCCGTTCGCCCTGGACGGCCTCCTCCTTGAGATACAGCGCGGGGTGGTTGCAGATCTGCTTCAGCGCGCCGAGCAGCTTGAGCACCAGGCCCCGGCGTGCGATCCCGTCCGAGGTCTCGATGGCCAGCATGGACTCCCGTACCACCGCCTCGTAGAGGGCGGCCTGTTCGCGGGTGAGCGGCACCGGATGGTCGGTCTCCGTCTTGGGCGGCAGCTCCGGGACGATGCCGGGATCCGACTTCTTGCGGCGCAACAGGAAGGGTCGGACCAGACGGGCCAGGCGGGTCACCGCCTCCTCGTCCTCGCCGTTCTCCACGGCGCGCGCGTGCCGGGCGCGGAAGGATTTCAGGGGGCCGAGGAGTCCGGGTGTCGTCCAGTCGAGCAGGGCCCAGAGTTCGGAGAGGTTGTTCTCCACGGGTGTGCCGGTGAGCGCCACCCGCGCCGGGGACGGGATGGTGCGCAGGGCCTTCGCCGTCGCCGAGTACGGGTTCTTGACGTGCTGCGCCTCGTCCGCGACGACCATGCCCCAGTGCTGCTCGGCCAGTCGCGGTGCCGTCGTCCGCATCGTGCCGTAGGTGGTGAGGACGAAGCCGTCGGTCAGGTCGTCCAGGGTGCGGTCCGGGCCGTGGAAGCGGCGGACGGGGACGGCGGGCGCGAACCGGGTGATCTCCCGCTGCCAGTTGCCGAGCAGGGAGGCCGGGCAGACGACCAGGGTCGGCTCGCGGCGGGCGCGCTTGAGGTGCAGCGCGATGAGCGTGATCGTCTTGCCGAGCCCCATGTCGTCGGCGAGGCAGCCGCCCAGGCCGAGGGAGGTCATGAGGTCCAGCCAGGCCAGGCCCCGGAGTTGGTAGTCGCGGAGGGTGGCGCGCAGCTCCGGGGGCGGTTCGGCGGGGCGCACCCCGGCCGTCAGACGGTCGCGCAGGGCCGCCAGGGCGCCGACCGGTACCGCCTCGACCGTCTCGCCGTCCACCTCCGCACTGCCGCTGAGCGCGACCGAGAGCGCGTCCACCGGATCGAGCAGGCCCAGTTCGCGTTTGCGGGCCTTGCGGACCAGGGCGGGGTCGACCAGGACCCAGCGGTCCCGCAGCCGCACCACCGGGCGGTGGGCCTCGGCGAGGGCGTCCATCTCGGCCTCGCTGAGCGGGTCGCCGCCGATCGCCAACTGCCAGCGGAACTGCAGGAGTTCCTCACTCTCGAAGAATCCGGTGCCGTCGGTCGCGGAGCCCGGCGCGGGCCGGACCACCGCGGCCGCGCTGAGGTCCTGGGCGAGGTCCCGGGGCCAGTGCACGGCGACCCCGGCGGCCGCGAGCCTCGTTGCCGCCACCCCGAGCAGCTCGCCCAGCTCCTCGTCGTACAGCGGCAGGACGTCGGGCACGTCCTGCTCGGAGAGCCGGTCCAGCGGCGGCCAGATGCGGGCCGCGCGCCGCACGGCGAGGGCCGCGTCCACGCGTGCGCGCGGGCCGAACGCCGCGTCCGCCTCACCCGCCCACAGGGCCGCCGCGTCGGCGATCAGCGTGGGGTCGGCGAGGCTGTGCACCTGGACGATCGCGGCACCCGCGGTGCGCACTCCCTCGTCCCGGTCGAACAGCTCGTACGCCGACAGGTCGAGGCGGAGCGAGATCCGCACGCCCGCGTCCATGCCGGCGGCGACCTCAGCTGCCCAGTCGTGGGCTTCGGGCAGGCGCTGCGGGCGGCGGTCGGCGAAGGGCCTGCCCGAGGCGTGCGGTGCGGCGGGGGTGCGCGGGAGGGTGTCGGCGACCGCGTCCAGGAAGGAGCGCATCAGCGCCTCCGGCTCGGGCAGCCGCAGCGGGCCCGGTCCGGGCAGCGGGACCGCATGGCCCTCGTACGGCAGGGCCGCGGCGACCGACCGGATGTGCGCGATGTCGTCCGGGTCCAGGGGACCGGCCCGCCAGGCGTCGTGCCCGGTGGGCGTCAGGCCGGGCAGCAGGCGTCCGCGCGCGATGAGCCGCAGTGCGTGCAGTGCGGCTGCGCCCCAGCAGGCGGTGGCGGGGTGGGCGGCCGGGTCGCGCCGGGCGCGGACGAGGTGGGGCAGTGCCTCGCCGACCGGGAGGGAGAGCGCGGGGGCGGTCCTGCGCCGTACTCCCGCGCCGTGCGGCCGTACGACCGTGAGCTCGGTGTCCCCGGCGGTCAGTGGGCCGCCCTCCGGGTCCCAGAAGGCGATCCGGCCGTCCCGCGGCAGCGGAGCGGGCAGGAAGACGGCCGCAAGCCGGACGGGTACGGGCTCCCCCGGGCCCTGCTCCCGCTCCCCCGCTCGCGCGGCCACCGCACCCGTGTCGCCCATACGACCTGTCACCTCCCGTCCCGTGAGTCGGATCAGATGTCTTCGACTCTACGGGCGGGGTCTGACAATCGGCTCCGGCGGCCGCGCCGCGGCCCACCGCGTCACGGAACCGTGCGGGAGACGACGTAGAAGAACGGGTTGCGCCTGTTCCCGAGGCTCATCATGACGTACTGGGTGGGCTTGGGTGCCTTCTGCTCGTGGACCAGGCCGTACCAGGGGCCCGGACTGTGGAAGTTCCAGCCGGTGATCTTCTGGTCGCGGGCGCTGATGGTGATGTTGCCCCGCTTCAGATCGGCGCGGGTGACGCCCATGTCGTGGAGGAAGACGTCGAGGTTGCGCAGGGGGGTCTGGAACTGTACGTAGAGGCGACTGGTCTTCCAGTTGTTCGTCTCGTAGCTCGCGACCTTGCCCGAGGGGTGCGGCATCGGCACCTGGTAGAGGCGGCGCTGCACCTGCGACGGCCAGCCCTTGGTCAGACCGGTCGCCGCGTACTTGGCCTCCTTGTCCTTGCCGCTGTCGCGGCTCTGGTTGGCGGAGATCACCAGATAGCCGGCCGGCACGCCGATGAGCAGCACGATGATGAGCAGGGTGAGCGCCCTGCGGCGGATCTTGTGCCGGCGGTCCTCGGCCGGCCGGGGCGGCTCGTGCGGGGGCAGGGTCTGACGCGGCAGCGAGGCGTTCATGCGCTGTCCCGGGCGGAGCGGCGGGTCTCCAGGTACCGCTCGTAGCGCTCGTGCCGCTCGACCCTGCGTCGGTTGGCGCGGCGGAAGCGGCGGGCCACCAGGCGGGCGAGGTCGGCGGCGCCCACCATGCCGGCCTCGGGGCCGAGCTGGGCGCGCGCGATACGGGCCTCGGGGCGGTAGCCGCGGCCGGTGAGCTGACGCTTGAAGGCGTCCCGGGCGGGCCCGATCAGCAGGTCGTCGGCGGCCGAGACGCCACCGCCGATCACGAAGCAGGACGGGTCCAGGGCGGCCGCCAGGTTCGCGATGCCGACGCCGAGCCACTGCCCGATGTCCTGCAGCAGCTCGATGCACATCGCGTCGCCCTCGCGGGCCAGCTCGGTGATCATCGGGCCGGTGATGTCGGCGATGTTGCCCTTGACGTGCTCGATGATCCCGTACGCCACCGGGGAGTCGGCGGCGGCCAGTTCCTTGGCCTCGCGGACCAGCGCGTTGCCCGAGCTGTACTGCTCCCAGCAGCCGCGGTTGCCGCACGGGCAGCGGTGGCCGCCGGGCACGACCTGCATATGACCGAACTCACCCGCGACGCCGTACTTGCCGCGCTTGACCTGGCCGTCCTCCAGGATCGCTCCACCGATGCCGGTGCCCAGCGTGATCATGACGAGGTGGTCCTCGCCACGGCCGGCGCCGAAGCGCCACTCGGCCCAGGCGGCGGAGTTCGCGTCGTTGTCGACCAGGACCGGTACGGCCAGGCGGCCGGCGAGGCGGTCGCGCAGCGGCTCGTTGCGCCAGGACAGGTGGGGGGCGAACAGGATGCGGTTGCGGTCGGCGTCGACCCAGCCGGCCGCGCCGATGCCCACCGCGTGCACGTCGTGCCGGTCGGAGAGGTCCAGGACCAGTTCGACGATGGTGTCCTCGACGACCTTGGGGCTCTTGGACTTGTCCGGGGTCTCCGCGCGGAGCTTCTCCAGGATGTTGCCGTCGGCGTCGACGACGCCCGCCATCACTTTTGTGCCGCCGATGTCGATGCCCACCGTCGGCACACGGGGTGCGGTCAGGTGGGAGCGGCGCTCCCGGGTGCCTACCGTTCTCAGGGCGGGGGCACGGCGGGAACCTATGGGGGCGGTGAAGTTGCCGTAGGTGCTCATCAAGGCCCGATTCTGCCTCACCGTGGGTAAGGGTGCTGTGCGGGGGAGCGCAGCCAGGTGTGCGAGGTGTGCCGGGTGCGAGTTTGTCCTGACATTGCGACGAACCGAGTTCCGCCCTCGCAGATTCTCAGGACCGTACGAGCAGCTGGAACTCGAAGGAGTAACGCGTCGGGCGGTATGTGTGGGTGCCGTATTCGACCGCTCGGCCCGTGTCGTCGAAGGTGACGCGCTGCATGGTGAGCAGTGGGGCGCCCTCGGTCTCGGCGAGGCGGTCTGCCTCGGCGGCCGTGGCGGCGCGGGCGCCGATCGTCTGGCGGGCGCTGTGCAGCGTGATCCCGGCGGCGCGCATCATGCGGTACAGGCCGGTGGCCTCCAGCTGTGCGGTGTCCAGGTCGAGCAGGCCCGGCGGGATGAAGTTGCACAGGTACGCCATGGGCTCACCGTGGGCGAGACGCAGGCGCTCCACGCGGTGGACGTCGCTGTCCTCGGCCACGTTGAGAGCCGCGGCGACCTCGGCGGTCGCCGGGACGACCGTGTTGACGAGCACCTTGGTGGCGGGGCGCTGGCCGGCCGCCTCCAGGTCGTCGTAGAGGCTGGAGAGCTCCAGGGGGCGCTTGACCTGGCTGTGCACGACCTGCGTGCCCACGCCGCGACGGCGGACCAGGAGGCCCTTCTCGACGAGCGACTGGATGGCCTGGCGGACGGTGGGCCGGGACAGGCCGAGCCGGGCGGCCAGCTCGATCTCGTTGCCCAGCAGGCTGCCGGGGGTGAGCGCTCCGTGCTCGATCGCCGCTTCGAGCTGCTGGGACAGCTGGAAGTACAACGGCACCGGAGAGCTCCGGTCCACACTGAGCTGGAGCGACGCGGTCGGGTCCACTTCTGGTTTCGGCACGGGCCGAGCGTAGCTCCACGAGTTGTTGACGGGAAGTTGTGTAGTTCGATTGTCCGGACATACGCATTGACAGCGTACGCACTGAACCCTCACTTTGTTTTCATGCGCATCGGGGTCATCGGTACGGGCCGCATCGGCACCATTCATGCGAACACGCTCAGCCGCAACCGCGACGTGGGGTCGCTGATCCTCACGGATGTGGATCCGGCGCGGGCCCAGGAGCTCGCGCTCCGCCTCGGGGAGACGGCGGCGCCGGGAGTGGACGAGATCTTCAAGTGGGGCGTGGACGCCGTGGTGATCACGACGGCGACGTCGGCCCACGCCGAACTGATCGGTCGGGCAGCACGCTCGGGACTCCCGGTGTTCTGCGAGAAGCCCATAGCACTTGATCTGCCCGGCACCCTGCATGCCATCGGCGAGGTCGAGGCGGCCGGGACGATTCTGCAGATGGGGTTCCAGCGGCGCTTCGACGCGGGCTACACGGGCGCACGCAGCGCGGTGCTCGCGGGTCGGCTCGGGCGGCTGCACACCGTTCGGGCGGTGACGTCCGACCAGGTTCCTCCCGCGCCCGGGTGGCTGCGGCTGTCCGGCGGGCTCTACCGGGACGCTCTGATCCACGACTTCGACGCGCTGCGCTGGGTGACGGGCCACGAGGTCGTCGAGGTGTACGCGGCCGGGTCCGACGCAGGGCCGCCGATGTTCCGGGAGGCGGGTGACGTGGACACGGGGGCCGCGCTGCTCACGCTCGACGACGGCACCCTCGCCACGGCCACGGCGACGCGGCTGAACGGCGCCGGCTACGACGTCCGCATGGAGCTGGCCGGCGAGCTCGACCAGATCGTCGTCGGCCTGGACGACCGTACGCCGATCGCCTCCACGGAGCCGACCGGCCCGCCGGCCGCGGACAAGCCGTGGTCGGGCTTCCTGGAGCGCTTCGGGCCTGCCTACGAGGCCGAGCTGGCCGCGTTCGTCGAGGTGGTCCTCGGCCGGCGGCCCAACCCCTGCGACGGCCGCGAGGCCCTGCAGGCCCTGCGGATCGCCGAGGCCTGCGAGGTCTCCCGACGGGAACGCAGACAGGTGGCACTCGCGGAGATTCCCGGCCGGGCCGAGTCCGCCTTCAGGTGAGCCGCCGTGGCGCGTGGCCCGGCCACCAGCACACCCCGCACATCAGCACGACGGGCGGCCCGCCCACGGCCGGACCAGGGCCGGCGGCCCAACCCCCGCGACCACCGCAAGACCCTGCAAGCACCACGGACCGCCGAAGCGCGCCAGGTCTCCCGACGGGAACACAGACACGTGGCGCCCGCCGAGATTTTGGGCCGCCTACCGTGGCGCAGCCCGGCTACCAGCGCACCGGCAGGCTGCGCACCCCGCGCATCAGCATGCCGGGGAGCCAGTCGCCGGGTGGCCCGTCGAGGGCCAGGCCGGGGGCGCGCTGCAGGAGGGTGCGAATGGCTGTGCGGGCTTCGAGGCGTGCCAGGGGGGCACCGAGGCAGTAGTGGATGCCGTGGCCGAAGGCCAGGTGGCCGCGGGTGTCGCGGTGGATGTCGAAGCGGTCCGGGGTGGGGTAGCGCAGTGCGTCGCGGTCGGCGGCGGAGAGGCCGACCATGACGAAGTCGCCCTTCTCGACCTGGGTGCCGCCGATCTCCAGGGGTTCGGCCGCGAACCGGAACGTGGCGTTCTCCACCGGCCCCTCGTAGCGCAGCGTCTCCTCGACCACGCCGTCGACAAGGCTCAAGTCGGCTCGTAGGGCGGTGAGTTGGTCGGGATGGGTGAGCAGGGCGTGGACTGCGTTACTGATCAGGTTGACCGTCGTCTCGTGCCCGGCGATGAGCAGGATGAAGGCCATGCCACGCAGTTCGCCCGGGGAGAGCCGGTCGCCGTCCTCGGCGGTGGTGCGGATCAGGTCGCTGAGCAGGTCGCCGCTCGGTCCGGACCGCCGCTTGTCCTCGATCAGTTCGGTGAGGTACTCGGCGAGCCGCACGAACGCGTTGTTTTCGAGGTCCGCGTCGGTCGGCGCAACGGCCTCCGACGACATCTTGCGGAACTCGCCACGGTCCAACTCCGGTACGCCGAGCAGCTCACAGATGACGGTGATCGGCAGCGGATACGCCAAGGAGTCCACGAGGTCGGCGCGGTCGTGCGGCAGCATCGCGTCGAGCAGTTCGTCGGTGATCTCCTGGATCCTGGGCCGCAGTTCCTCCACGCGGCGCATGGTGAAGGCCCGCGAGACCAGGCCCCGCAGGCGCGCGTGCTGGGGCGGGTCGGAAGCGAGCAGGTGCTTCCCGATCAGCTCCTCGTCGAGGAACACCATGCCGATCCTGCTGCCGTCCTTGGCCAGCCGCGGGTCGGCGAGCGCCGTGCGCGCCTCCTCGTGGCCGACGACGAGCCACGTCTCGTGGTGCTGGTCGGGAGGTGGCAGCCGGACCCGGTGCACCGGTCCGCGCTCGCGCAGTCGCGCATACACGGAATGGGGATCGTCGCGGAATCCGTCGCCGAACTCCCCCAGGTCGATCAAGTCCGCCATGTTCTCCCCGTCCTGCCCCGTCCCGCGCCGGTTTTCCCCCGGTGCTTCGACAACGCACGGCGGGCGGCATCAGTGCCCGTCCGCCGGACAGATCCTGCGTGGTCGCGCGAAGTCCGCAGCGGCTCGACCGCGCCCTGAAGGAGCGCGGGCCCGTACCGGTTTGCGGCTCCGCCGCGGAGCGCGACAAGCCACGACGGCGACGCAGACGATCGACCGGCGCATTCCGCGGAGCGCTCAGTGCCCGGTCCCCTCCGATTCCTCCAAAAGGCCCGCGTCGTACGCCAACAGGGCGATCTGCACACGGTTGTTGAGGTCGAGCTTGGCCAGGATGCGGGAGACATGGGTCTTGACCGTGGCGACACTCATGAAGAGCGTGGCGGCGATCTCCGCGTTGGACAGGCCGCGGCCGACCGCGACGGCGACCTCGCGTTCGCGGTCGTTGAGGCCGTCGATGCGCACGCGCGCGTGCGTGCGCCTGGTGTCGGCTCCGGAGCCCGCGGCGTGCTCCATCAACTGCCGCGTGACGGTGGGCGACAGCACGGGATCGCCCACCGCGACCCGGCGCACGGCATCGACGATCTCGGCGGGCGGGGTGTCCTTGAGGACGAACCCGGCGGCACCCGCGCGCAGGGCGCGCAGCACCTGTTCGTCGGCGTGGAAGGTGGTGAGGACCACGACCTGCGGAGCGTCCTTGCGGTCCCGCAGCCGCTCGGTGGCCGTGAGGCCGTCCACCGACGGCATCCGGATGTCCATGAGGACCACGTCCGGGCGGGTGCGGTCGACGAGTTCCTCGACCTCGGCGCCGTCGGCGGCCTCGCCGACGATCTCGATGTCCTCGGCGCCGCCCATCATCAGGGACAGCCCGGCCCGCACCAGGGGGTCGTCGTCGACGAGGAGCAGTCTGATCGCAGTCATGGGCCTTACGTAATCACGGTGGGCGGGGCCGCCGCGCCCGGGTCGCGTCATCCCCAGGGCAGCCAGGCCCGCACCCGGAACCCGCCGTCGGGCTCCGGCCCGTGCTCGAGCCGGCCGCCGGTCAGGGTGGCACGTTCCGTCAGCCCGATCAGCCCCTGTCCGGAGCCGGGCACGGCGGGCACCTCCCCCTCCGGGGCGGGATTGCGTACGTCCACGACGAGGCCCTCGCCCGGGGCTCCGGTGACGGAGACGGTGACCTCGGTGCCGGGCGCGTGTTTGCGGGCGTTGGTGAGGGCCTCCTGGGCGATGCGGTACGCGGTGCGGCCGACGGAGGACGGGACGGCGGCGGGGTCGGTGACGCGGCTTGCGAGGGTGACCTTCATGCCGGCCTCCCGGCACTCGGCGACCAGCCCGTCCAGCGCGGCGAGCGTCGGCTGCGGGCGGCCCGCGTCGTCGGGCTCGCCCGCCCGCAGCACGCCGATGATCTCCCGCAGGTCCTGGAGCGCCTCGTGCGCACTCTCGCGGATGACGCCGGCCGCCCGCGCGACCTCCTCCCGGGGTGCGTCGGGCCGGAACTCCAGGGCGCCCGCGTGCACGCTCAGCAGGGTCAGCCGGTGCGCGAGGACGTCGTGCATCTCGCGGGCGATGGCCTCGCGGGCGAGCCGCTGCGCCTGCTCGGCGCGCAGCTTCGCCTCCGTCTCGGCACGCCGGGCGCGGTCGCGCAGGCTCACCATGAGCTGGCGCTTGGACCGTACGAACATGCCCCAGCCGATGACGGTGAGGGTGAGCAGCTCGGCGAACGCGACCGCCCCCGCGTACTGCAGGTCGGGGTCCGGGCGCAGCCAGAAGAACGGCGGGATCAGCGCGAGGGAGATGCCACCGATCCAGGCGACGTACCGGAAGGGCCGGTGCACGGCGAGGGTGAAGACGGCGATCATGCCGGCGCCGCCCGCCGTGTTCGACAGGAGGCCGACGGGGATCATCGCGACGGCGAGGGCGAGCGGTCGGCGGCGGCGCGCCCACACCGCGGCGCAGGACAGCGCACCGAGCAGCTGGTCGACGACGGCGAGGGCGTGCGGGGTGTGCGTGTCGTGGTGCAGGGTGTCCGCGGCCGCCAGACCGATGGCCACGGCGAGCAGGAAGCAGGTGAAGTCGACGACCCAGTCCCGCGCGGTGCGCCGGGGTCGCCCGGACCGCCCGGCGTCGGGGTCGATCTCGTTCAGTAGTGCCGACGGGAACAGCCATCTGCGGCCGATGACCCCCGCGGCCGGTGTCGGCTTGTCATCGCTCACGGTCGACAAATCTACGCAGTGAGCCGCGCCGTCACCCCTCCACACGGAGGATCCACGACCAAAGTCGCACCCTTGGAGACTTTCGGCGCGCGCCGCCGCCGGACGGTGGACTTCCGTCGGGCGCGACTCGCCCCGCGGCCGATGTCCGTGGGGGGTCCGCGGGGCGAGGGTCGGAGCATGAAGCGGCTGCTGGAGGTACTCGGATTCATCGCCCTGGTGCAGGGCGTGCTGGGCCTGGTGCACGAGTTCACCCACTGGCATGTGGGCCTCGTGCAACGGCTCGGCTTCCTCGACGGCTACGGGGTCTACGCGAGCGTCGTCCTGGTGGTGCTGGCGTTCGCGCTGTTCGCCGCCGCGGAGAGCCGGAAGTCCGGATGAGCGCCGACCGGACCTCCGGCGCACCGTTCCCTCGGAACGACCGAGCGGGGGAAGTCGCTCAGCAGCCGAAGTCGATCAGGTTGAACGTGGCGTAGTGGTCCGAGGTGTAGTAGTCCTCCTGGCTCTGCTCACCGGTCACGATGCGGCGAGCGCCGCGCGTGGACGAGCCGGGAGTGATGACCGTGTACTCGTGGTAGTACCCGGAGGACTGGCTCGGCAGGACGCCTTCACGGTTCGAGAAGACGGTGCCGTCCTGCGAGTACGGGAACGGCCCGCCCTGGTTGATCAGGTCGAGGGTGTCGTGCGCCTGCGAGGGCAGGGAGTTGTAGCAGATGCTGCCGACGGAGTCGGCGGCGGCGTCCGCGGTGGTGGCGGTGACGGCGCCGCCCACGAGGAGGGCGGACAGCAGGACGGCTGCGGCGCCGATGCGAGTGGTGCGTGTGGGGGATGTCATGACCTCATGATGACGCGCGTAGACAGTGGCATGTCAATGTCAAGTCCGTGGATTTTCCCGTCAAGTCCGATGAGTTTTCCGCGCGTTAACCTGCGGCCCTGCGCCCCCACGCGGTCCCCACAAGAACCAGCGCACCGCCCGCCACTCCGAGGGCCCCGAGCCTTTCCCCGCCGAGCGCGATGCCGGCCGCGGCGGCCCACAGGGGCTCGGTGCCGAGCAGCAGGCTGACGCGCGACGGGGAGGTCCGGCGCACGGCCCACATCTGCACGAAGAACGCGAACAGCGTGCAGCACACGGACAGGAACAGCAGCCGGGCCCACTCGCGCACCCCGAACCCGGCCGCCGTGTCCCACGGCGTGGCGTCGGCGCCGACGGACAGGACCGCGAACACCGCGACGGCGGCGCCCAGTTGGACCGTCGTGAGCGACAGCGCGTCGGCGCCCCGGACGGCCTTGATACGCGACATGGCGAGGACGTGCACGGTGCGGGCGAGGGCGGCGAGCAGCATCAGCAGGTCACCGAGGGAGGGGCGGGTGAAGCCGCCGCCCTGGGTGAGCAGGACGACGCCGAGCACGGAGAGGCCGGCCGCCGCGAGGAACGCCCGCGGGGGCCGGACGCGCGTGACGGCGGCCTCGGCGAGCGGAGTGAAGATCATGGTGAGGCTGATGATGAGGCCGGCGTTGGTCGCCGAGGTGTGGACGACGCCGTACGTCTCCAGCAGGAAGATCCCGCCGAGGATCAGCCCGAGCAGAGCGGCACCGCGCCACCGGGCGCCGGTGAGGGCGCGCAGGGAGCGCCGCGCGACGACGGCGAGCACCGGCAGGACCACCGCGAAGCGCAGCACCAGGACGGTGAGCACCGTCCGGGCGGTGGTGATGTCCTTGGCGGCGAGATAACTCGCGCCCCACACGACCGCGACGAGCAGCACGGGCAGATCGGTGAGCCAGGCTCTGCGGGGCGCCAGCGGGCGCGGTACGGCGATCGACGACATGGGGGGGGCGGCTCTCCCGGTCTCCGGCGGGTGTGCGGAGACGTCGGCGGCTCCCACGGGGAGCGATCACCGTACCGGCGCGGCTGAGCTCCGGCTAGGGCCTGTCGTTTGGATCAGGTCGGCCATAGCTGACGGTGCTTCCCGGCTGCCCCGAGCGGGGTCTGGTGCGTGCAGCTGCAAGGCGGAGGAGGGAGTCGACGCGAAGCGTCGGCGAGTGACGACAACGCCGCAGATGTGCGTGCCAGACCCCGCGACGCCGGGCTGATCCCAAACGACAGGCTCTAGCTAGGCGTTTTCCGGGAGCTCGTACGAGCCGTAGTCGGGCCGGCCGGCCACGTCGTACGACTGGATGGAGACCCCGGCGGCGGTGACACGGCCGCCCGTGTGGCGGAACTTGGTCGGTACGGCGCCCTCCCTGAAGAGCCGGAGGCCGGTGCCGAGCACCACCGGGAACGTCAGCAGGTGGACGGTGTCGAGGAGGCCGAGGTCCAGCAGGGACTGGACGAGGGCGCCGCTGCCGTGCACCTGGAGCTCGCCGTCGGTGCGCTCCTTGAGGGCGGTGACCTCCTTGGCGAGGTCGCCGCCGATCACCGTCGTGCCGGACCAGGCGGGGTCGCCGAGGGTGGCCGACGGGACGTATTTCGGCAGCGCGTTCAGCTGCGCGGCGATGCGGTTGGCGGGGTCGGTCACCTTCGGCCAGTACGCGGCGAAGATGTCGTACGTACGGCGGCCGAGGAGGAACGCGGCGGGGCGCTCGAAGACCTCGCCGACGAACCGGCCGAAGTCCTCGTCGCCGTACACGAAACTCCAGCCGCCGTGCTCGAAGCCGCCCCGGGTGTCCTCCTGCGGGCCGCCCGGGGCCTGGTAGACGCCGTCGAGGGTGACGAAGATCGTGGAGACGAGCTTGCCCATGGTGGGTGCCTGCTTCCTGGTGTGGGGTCTGCTGTCATCAGCTCAGACCCCACCGGCGCCCGCAACTCATCGGTCGGTCCTGCGGCACCTCGCCGGCGTCCGTCATCCGGCGTTGGTGGAGAACAGGCCGCCCGTCGGGCCCTGCTTGTCGCCGCCCTGGGCCTTCTTCAGGGCGTTCGCCAGGCTCTCGATGGTGAGGGACTGCAGGATCACCCGGCCGTTGCCCTCCAGGGTCGCCAGGGACAGGCCCTCGCCGCCGAAGACGGCGTTCATGATGCCCTGGCGGTTGAGGCCGCCGACGCGCTGGACGCCGTACTGGATGCCCTCCTCGAAGGCGACGACGCAGCCCGTGTCGACCTCGATGCGGCCGCCGAAGTCGGCCGGGTTCAGGTCGATGAAGTTGCCGGCGCCCGCGATGATCACCGTGCCGTACCCGGTGAACTTCTCCAGGACGAAGCCCTCGCCGCCGCTCATGCCGGTGCGGCCGCCCTGGAAGGCGATGCCGAAGTCGACGGTGGACTCGGCGGCCACGAAGGCGTCCTTCTCGGCGAACCACGCGCGTGTGCCGTCCAGTTCCAGCGCGCGCATCTCGCCCGGGAGCACGCCCGCGAAGCCGACGGTGCCCTCGCCGCCCTGCGCGCTGAAGTACTGGAACGCCATCGACTCGCCCGCGAGCATGCGCTGGCCGACCTGCATGGCCGTGCCCATGGCCTGGCGCAGCATGCCGCCCATGCCGCCGCCTGAGCCGCCCTGGGACTGCCCGCCGTTGTTCGACGGACCGGAGAGGCGGGTCTCCATGGTCACGTTTGTCGTCTTGAACAGGAACTTCCCCGCCTCGCAGTAGACGGTCTGGCCGGGGCTCAGGTTGACGACCGCCATCTGCATGGCGTTGCCGACGATCTCTTGCTGAAGTGTCACGTGGGGGGAACGTCGAGGGTGGAGGAAAGAGTTCCGGCCACTTGATCCGGTCACTCCGTCCAGTCACCCCGTCCCGACACTCGATCTCGGTGTCCGTTCGCCGCCAGCACCATGGTGCAGTCGGCGCTGGGATGGGCCCATGACAACGACTTACGGAACTCTCGACGGCAAGGTGGCCCTGATCACCGGCGGCAGCCGCGGCATCGGTGCGGCGACGGCGCTGCGGCTCGCCCGGGACGGTGCGGACGTGGCCGTGACGTATGTGAACGGCAAGGAGGCGGCCGCGGACGTCGTACGGCGGATCGAGGCGCTCGGGCGGCGGGCGGTGGCCCTGCGGGCGGATGCCGCGGATGCGGAGGAGGCGGTGGGGGCGGTGGAGCGCTCCACCGAGGCGCTGGGTGGGCTGGACGTGCTCGTGAACAACGCGGGCGTGGGTGTGCTGGGGCCGTTGGACGGTCTGGCGCTCGCCGATGTCGACCGGGTGCTCGCCGTGAACGTCCGGGGGGTGTTTCTGACCTCGCAGGCGGCGGCCGCGCGGATGTCGTCCGGGGGACGGATCATCACGATCGGTACGTGTATGACTCAGCGGGTGCCGGGGGCCGGTGGGACGTTGTACGCCACGAGCAAGGCGGCGCTGGTGGGGCTGACGAAGGCGCTCGCGCGGGAGTTGGGTGGGCGGGGGATCGCGGCGAACATCGTGCATCCCGGGCCGATCGACACCGATATGAATCCGGCGGACGGGCCGTATGCAGCGGATCAGGCCGCGATGACTGCGATCGGTCGCTACGGGACGGCGGAGGAGGTGGCGGGGATGGTGGCGTACCTGGCGGGAGCCGAGTACGTCACCGGGGCGGAGTTCGCGGTGGACGGCGGGTTCGCGGCGTGACGCCGTCGAAGGTTTTCGCGCCCGCCGCCCCTACCCGTCCCGTCCCGGGGGCCGGCCCCCGGACCCCCGTTCCTCAAACGCCGGAGGGGTTGAATCCGGAGCGGGGGTCCGGGGCCGGAGCCCCCAGCGTGTGTCAGCCGCCCAGTTCCTGGTGACGGGCCGCCAGCGCCGTGGCACCGGCTTCCGTCAGGGAGCCGTACAGCCGCAGGCGCGAGATGCCGCCGTCCGGGAAGATGTCCACGCGCGCGTGGGTGCCGACCGCCGGGTTCGGCAGGACGAAGCGGTGGTTGGTGTCGGGCTGCAGGCGGGTGCGCGGCAGGATCTCGCGCCAGTCGCCGTCCTCGCCGTCCTGCACCGACACCGAGGCCCAGCCCGCGCTGTTCCCCTTCAGATACGCCGTGTCGATCTCGATCGCACGGATCTGGGACTGGGCCGCCAGACGGTAGCGGATCCAGTCGTTGCCCTGGTCGCGGCGGCGGCGCGTCTCCCAGCCGTCGTCCATCTTGCGGGAGCGGCCCGGCTGGATGGTGTTCGTGGCCGGGGAGTAGAAGAGGTTGGAGGCGTCCTCGGCCTGGCCGCCGTTCTCCAGCGCGACGACGTCGAAGGTGCCCAGGGTCGCCAGCCACTCCGGGTCCGGGACGACCTCGCCGTACACGCGCAGGCGCGCGATGCCGCCGTCGGGGTGCTGGTTGACCCGCAGGTGCGTGAAGCGCTGCTCGGCCGAGACGGAGAAACCATTCGCCGCGTGGCCGCCCACCGGGGTGCGCGGGACGAGGACCGTCCACTTCACGTCGTCGCCCAGGAGCTCCTCCGGGGACGGGGAGCCGGGTACCGAGGTGCCCTCGACCGAGACCGCCTGCGGGTAGTTGCCGCGGAAGTGGGCCGTGTCGATCACGATCCCCCGTACGACGCCCGGGGCTCCCAGCCTGACCAGCGCCCAGTCGTGGTCCTCGGCCGTGGGCCACGGGTGGTCGGCCGAGGCGCCACGGCGGCGACGCGTCTCCCAGCCGTCCATGATCTTGCCCTTGTGCCCGAAGTGCTCGGGGTCGAACTCGGCCCGCTCGGGCACCAGCAGGTTCTCGCGCTGGGCGAAGAACTCGTCGTTGGCGGCGATCACGCCGGCCCCGAGGCGCCGGTCGGCGAGGTTGGCGTACTGGGTGAAGGGGAAGTCGGCGGTGCGGTAGTCGGCGTACGGGTCACCGCCTCCGTACGGGTTCGCGTCGCCGGTGAAACTGGCCAAACGGGATGGATGCTGCGCCGTCACGGTGATCAGATCGTCCTTTCGGGGTCGGCCGCTGCGGGTGCGGGAGGGTCGTTCAGTGGTCGCGGGTGAGCAGCTGCCCCTTCGGCTCGGTGAACTCGCCGTCCGCGACGATGCGTTCGCCGCGCAGCCAGGTCGACCTCACGACGCCGTACAGGGTCTTGCCCGCGTACGCCGTCACGCGGTTGCGGTGCTGGAGGGCCGCCGGGTCCACGGTGAACGTCTCGTCGGGTGCGAGGACCGCGAAGTCGGCGTCGCGGCCGGCCTCGATGGCGCCCTTGCGGCTGTCCAGGCCCACCAGTTCCGCCGTGCGCGAGGACATCCAGCGGACCACGTCCTCCAGGCCGTGTCCGCGCCTGCGCGCCTCCGTCCACACCGCCGCCAGGCTCAGCTGGAGGCCGGAGATGCCGCCCCAGGCGGTCGCGAAGTCGTCCGTCTTGAGGTCGGCCGTGGACGGGGAGTGGTCGGTGACCACGCAGTCGATGGTGCCGTCCGCCAGCGCCTGCCACAGCAGGTCCTGGTTGGCGGCCTCGCGAATGGGCGGGCAGCACTTGAACTCGCTTGCCCCGTCCGGGACTTCCTCGGCCGTCAACGTCAGATAGTGGGGGCAGGTCTCGACCGTGATGTGCACGCCCTCGGCCTTCGCCTCGGCGATCAGCGGCAGCGCGTCGCTCGAGGACAGGTGCAGGACGTGCACGCGCGCGCCCAGCCGTTTCGCCTGGCTGATGAGCTGGGCGATCGCTGTGTCCTCGGCGTCGCGCGGGCGGGAGGCGAGGAAGTCGGCGTACTTGGGGCCGCCGTGCTGCGGGGCCGCGTCCAGGTGGTGCGGATCCTCGGCGTGCACGATCAGCAGGCCGCCGAAGGAGGCGATCTCGGCCAGGGACTGGGCCAGCTGGTCGTGGTCGAGGTGCGGGAACTCGTCCACCCCGGACGGCGACAGGAACGCCTTGAAGCCGAAGACGCCCAACTCGTGCAGCGGGCGCAGGTCCTTGACGTTGTCGGGCAGGGCGCCGCCCCAGAAGCCGACGTCGATGTGCGCCTTGTCGGCGGCGACGTCCTGCTTCGTACGGAGGTTGTCGACCGTCGTGGTCGGCGGGAGGGAGTTGAGCGGCATGTCGACGAGGGTGGTGATGCCGCCGGCCGCCGCCGCGCGGGTGGCGGTCCAGAAGCCCTCCCACTCGGTGCGGCCGGGGTCGTTGACGTGCACGTGCGTGTCGACCAGGCCGGGCAGCAGGACGTCGTCGCCGAAGTCCTCCAGGCGGGCGCCCGCGGGCACGGCGGCCTCGTACGGGAGCACGGCCGTGATCCTGCCGCCGGCGACCGTGACCGTGGCGGGACGCGTCCCCTCGGGTGTGATGACGCGCGTCGAGCGCAGCACCAGTTCTGTGTCGGACACCCGGACCCCTCTCAGCCGCCGCGATTTACTTCCACGTAACGGAATTCAACTTTCTGTTGAAGGAGTCTTCACTCCCGCTTCCTCGCCGTCAAGGGCACACTTCTCCACAGTGCATCCGCTGCGCCCACTCTGGACGTTTCCACAAAGCGGAATTACAATTCCGACAAGCAGAACGTAGCTATGCACAAGCAGGGAGTCAACCGACCGGCGGGTAGGCTTCTGCCCTTCCCGCCGGTCCCGAAAGGAACGCGCCGTGCCGACGTCCAGCGCCAGCGACGCCCCCGCAGTAGACGCCGCCGCCAAGTCCAACGGCGGTGGCGTCCAGTCCCTCGAGCGCGCCTTCGATCTGCTGGAACGGATGGCGGACGCGGGCGGCGAGGTCGGGCTCAGCGAGCTCTCCGCGAGCAGCGGACTGCCGCTGCCCACCATTCACCGGCTGATGCGCACGCTCGTTGCCTGCGGATACGTCCGCCAGCAGGCCAACCGCCGGTATGCGCTCGGGCCGCGCCTGATCCGTCTCGGCGAGTCCGCCGCCCGGCTGCTCGGCACCTGGGCGCGCCCCTATCTGGCCCGCCTGGTGGAGGAGACCGGCGAGACGGCGAACATGGCACTGCTCGACGGCGACGAGATCGTCTACGTGGCCCAGGTGCCGTCCAAGCACTCGATGCGGATGTTCACCGAGGTCGGACGCCGGGTGCTCCCGCACTCCACGGGCGTCGGCAAGGCGCTGCTCGCGAACACCCCGGACGACGAGGTGCGCGCCCTGCTCTCCCGTACCGGCATGCCCGCCGCGACGGACAGGACGATCACCACGCCGGAGGGCTTCCTGGCCGCCCTTGAGGACGTGCGCCGGGACGGCTACGCGGTCGACGACAACGAGCAGGAGATGGGGGTGCGCTGCCTCGCCGTCTCCGTGCCGAACTCCCCCACCGCGGCCGCCATTTCGATCTCGGGCCCGGCGGGCCGGGTCACGGAGGCGGCGACGGACAAGATCGTGCCGGTGCTGCAGCAGGTGGCGGTGGAGCTGTCGGAGGCACTTGCGAGCTCGGGGCCCGTCGCCCAGCACTGAGCGGCCCGGACCGGCGGCTCAGCGGCGCGGTGGTTCCCCGAACAGGTCCACCGCGCTGCGTACGTCCGACAAGCCCCTGGCCAGCGCGCTCACGGACCCGATCGCGCCGGCGATCAGCAGCAGCGACCGGCGCAGTCGGGGGATTTCGGGGGAGCCGTCGATCGTCATCGCGGCGAGGGCGGCGAGTTCGTCCTCGGCTATGCCGCGGTCGGGGAACTCGGCGGGGTGCGCGGCGAGTTCGCGGCGCAGCCGGGACACCGCGGTCCGCAGTTCCGCCACTCTCGGATCCTCGTCGCTGCCGGTCACTGGCCTCTGCCCCAAGCTCCGCAACACAGCTCTCCCCCTCGCACGCG
This sequence comes from Streptomyces sp. NPDC051172, assembly GCF_040682555.1. NCBI lineage: Bacteria > Bacillati > Actinomycetota > Actinomycetes > Kitasatosporales > Streptomycetaceae > Streptomyces > Streptomyces sp. NPDC051172. The sequence goes on along the minus strand of NZ_JBFBBE010000017.1, from coordinate 35,798 downwards.
CGCGTGCGCAGTCTCCTCGTGCTCCCAGTGCAGCCCCGTGGCGGTGGTCGGGCGCCGGGGGACGCGGGTCAGTAAACGCCACCCGATGCCCCGTGCGCCACTGCGCGGACCGAAATTCAGCCCCTGGAAACCGGGCACTCGCCCCGGCGTCAGGTATGCAGGACGCATGACGGAGAACCAACAGCAGGTGGCCGGGCTGGTCCTCGCCGCCGGCGGCGGCCGGCGGCTCGGCGGGCGCCCCAAGGCGCTGCTTCAGCACCATGGACGGCCGCTCGTCGAGCACGCGGTCGGCGTGCTGCGCGCGGCCGGCTGCACCCGCGTCCACGTGGTCCTGGGGGCGCGGGCCGACGCCGTACGGGAGCGGGCCGAGCTGGAGGGATGCGTGCTCGTGGAGAACCCGGAGTGGGAACAGGGCATGGGCACCTCACTGCGGGCCGGGCTGGACTCGCTCGCCGGGACGGGGGCCCGGGCCGCACTCGTCTCGCTCGTCGACCAGCCGGGGATCGGCCCGGAGGCGGCAGGGCGGGTACTGGCCGGGTACCGGGACGAGAGCTCCCTCGTGTCGGCCGCCTACGACGGTGTACGCGGCCATCCCGTCCTCTTCGGCAGCGCACACTGGGCGGGCATCGCCGAGACCGCGACCGGGGACCGCGGGGCCCGCGCCTACCTCAGGGCGCACGAGCCGGCGATCACGCTCGTCGAGTGCGGGGACGTGGCGCGGCCGTACGACATCGACACCGAAGCCGATCTGGTCCACCTCGAGTGAATCTTGAACCTTGAGTGACCGGGGTGGCACCGAGCGCCACCTTCCCTCGACCCGGAGAATCTCGATATCAACAAACCATTGAACTTCCACAATGAGGAAACTAGTATCCACTGTTCAGAAGCGCCCTGCCGCTCCAAGGGCGCCGCTAGCCGTACCCGGTTCGACTGGCACCCGGTGCCACCGCTGAAGGAAGTGACAGCTCATGTCCGCACCAGCGCCGTCCCCGCTGGCCATCGTCGACGCCGAGCCGCTGCCGCGGCAGGAGGAGGTCCTCACGGAGGCGGCCCTGGCCTTCGTGGCCGAGCTGCACCGGCGGTTCACGCCCCGGCGTGACGAACTCCTCGCCCGCCGCGCGGAGCGCCGCGCCGAGATCGCCCGCACCTCCACGCTCGACTTCCTGCCGGAGACGGCCGCGATCCGTGCGGACGACTCCTGGAAGGTCGCCCCCTCCCCCGCCGCCCTGAACGACCGCCGGGTGGAGATCACCGGCCCCACCGACCGCAAGATGACCATCAACGCCCTCAACTCGGGCGCCAAGGTCTGGCTCGCGGACTTCGAGGACGCCTCCGCGCCGACCTGGGAGAACGTGGTCCTCGGTCAGGTCAACCTGGCCGACGCCTACACCCGCAACATCGACTTCACCGACCCGGCGAGCGGCAAGTCGTACGCCCTGCGCCCGAACGAGGAGCTGGCGACGGTCGTCATGCGCCCGCGCGGCTGGCACCTGAACGAGCGCCACCTCGTCGACGCCGACGGCAAGCAGGTCCCGGGCGCCTTCGTCGACTTCGGTCTGTACTTCTTCCACAACGCCCGGCGTCTGCTCGACCTCGGCAAGGGCCCGTACTTCTACCTCCCGAAGACCGAGTCGCACCTCGAAGCCCGCCTGTGGAACGAGGTGTTCGTCTTCGCGCAGGACTACGTCGGCATCCCGCAGGGCACCATCCGCGCGACCGTGCTGATCGAGACGATCACGGCGGCGTACGAGATGGAGGAGATCCTCTACGAACTGCGCGACCACGCCTCGGGGTTGAACGCGGGCCGCTGGGACTACCTGTTCTCCATCGTGAAGAACTTCCGTGACGGCGGCGCCAGGTTCGTCCTGCCGGACCGCAACGCGGTCACGATGACGGCCCCGTTCATGCGGGCGTACACCGAACTCCTCGTCCGCACCTGCCACAAGCGCGGGGCGCACGCGATCGGCGGCATGGCCGCGTTCATCCCCTCGCGCCGGGACGCCGAGGTCAACAAGGTCGCCTTCGAGAAGGTCCGCGCCGACAAGGACCGTGAGGCGGGCGACGGCTTCGACGGCTCCTGGGTCGCCCACCCGGACCTGGTCCCGATCGCCATGGAGTCCTTCGACAAGGTGCTCGGCGACCGGCCCAACCAGAAGGACCGGCTGCGCGAAGACGTCCACGTCGAGGCCGCCGACCTGATCGCCGTCGACTCCCTCGACGCGAAGCCGACGTACAACGGCCTGGTCAACGCCGTGCAGGTCGGCATCCGTTACATCGAGGCCTGGCTGCGCGGCCTCGGCGCGGTCGCCATCTTCAACCTCATGGAGGACGCGGCCACCGCCGAGATCTCCCGCTCGCAGATCTGGCAGTGGATCAACGCGGGCGTCGAGTTCGAGAACGGTGAGAAGGCCACCCCGGAGCTGGCCCGCAAGGTCGCCGCCGAGGAGCTGTCCAACATCCGTCAGGAGATCGGCGAGGAGGCCTTCGCGGCCGGTCACTGGCAGCAGGCCCATGACCTGCTGCTGCAGGTCTCCCTCGACGAGAACTACGCGGACTTCCTCACGCTGCCCGCGTACGAGCAGCTCAAGGGCTGACCTACTCCTGCGAGACCTTGTCCGAGTGGCCCAGGGACCTTCCCGGGGCCACTCGGTCGCGTACGGCCTGCTTCACGGCCGTCGGCTCCGGGAAGCCCTGTTCGCGGCGGTCCCAGACCACCTCGCCGTCGACCCGGACGACGAAGACGCCGCCGGTGCCGGGCTTGAGCGACAGCTCGCCCAGTTCCGCCTCGAAGGTGGTGAGCAGCTCCTGTGCCAGCCAGGCCGCGCGGGGCAGCCAGCGGCACTGGGTGCAGTACTCGATCTGTACTACCGGTCCGACGGGGTTCATCCGAGGTGCACCGACCAATCCTGTTCCGCCGCCGGTTTGCCGTGCAGGTCGGGGACCCGCTTCAGCCAGTTCGGACGGCCTTGTTGTGTACGCGCCGTCCGCAGGGCCTCCTCGGCGGCGAGTTCCTCCCGGGTGGGGAAGTCGGTGGGGAGCCACTGCGCGGTGGTCTGCACGCGCGCGTGGAGGTAGTCCACGTACGCGGCCCGGATGTCGTCGGGGGTCGCGAAGCCCTCTTCTCCGGCCAGCCAGGCGTCGGGGACCTCCGCGGCGATGTCCCGCAGCAGCTCCCGTGTCACCTTCGGCGCCAGCTCCGCGTCGGCCGCCTGTACGTCGGGGGCGTAGTTGCCGAGGGCGTGGTGCCGGAAGTCGTACGCCTTGGTGGGGTCCGAGCTGTCCCAGCGGTGGTGGAAGACGAGAGCCGCCCCGTGGTCGATCAGCCACAGGCGCGGTGGCACGATACCGAGCGTCGGCCAGACCATCAGGTTCGAGCTGTGGACCGTGCGGTCCACGTTCACGGTCAGCGCGTCGAGCCAGACGATCCGGCCCGCTTCCAGCGGACCGACCGGGAACGACTTCGCGACCTCCGGGGTGAAGTCCCGCGCGCCGGGCAGGTAGTCCATGCCGAGGTTGATCCCCGCGCTGGCGCTGTGGAGCTCCCGTACCTCCTGGTGGGGCTCGCCGTCGGCGATCGCCGGGTCGAAGTGCACCAGCACCAGTTCGGGGAAGCGCAGCCCGAGCGCACGGGCCAGCTCACCGACGATCACCTCGGCGACCAGCGCCTTGCGCCCCTGCGCGGACCCGGTGAACTTCACCACGTACGTCCCCAGGTCGTCGGCCTCGACGACTCCGGGGACGGAGCCGCCGGACCTCAAGGGCTCGATGTAGTTGGTGGCGGTAACCTCTCTCAGCATTTTCCAAGGCCCCGCAGCTTATTCACCTTATATTCCACGGCACGCTCCAATGCGGTCCACCTCGGGGATTACCCCCCGATCAGCCCTGGGCCTCCGGCATGAAGTGAGCATAGTAACCAAGCGTGACAGCCGGGGACGAGTGCCCGAGCCATCGCGCCGGCGTCACCCACGGACTCCCCGCCTCCAGCATGATCGAGGTGTAGGTGTGGCGCAGCACGTGGAAGCCGTCCTTCGGCGCCGCCTCCCACTGCCGCCTCGGACATGGTCGAGCGGGCGGCCGGCTCCGCCCGGTCCGCGTACACCGGTGAGCCGCAGTCCAGACGGCGCAGGCGCGCGAAGAAGCCCTCCTCGTCGAGGAGTCTTTCGAATCCCAGGGCGCGGTATTGGGCACGGAGTCCCGGGACGCGCCGGCACCGCCTCGGACGCCCGGATGTCATGCCGGAGAAAGGCCCGAAAGGCCCAAGTGGAAGGGGATGCGGTCCGCAGGGTCGGCCGGGATCAGGCCACGCCGAGGAAGCTCAGTACGGCGAGCACCCGGCGGTGGTCGGCGTCCGCCTTCGGCAGGTCGAGCTTGGCGAAAATGTTGTTGATGTGTTTGGCCACCGCGCTCTCGCTGACCACGAGTTGCCCCGCTATCCCGGCGTTGGACCGGCCGCCCGCCATCAGCTCCAGGACCTCGCGTTCCCGCGGGGTGAGCCGGTCCAGCGGGCCGCTGTGGCGGCGCACCAGAAGCTGCGAGACGACCTGCGGGTCCAACGCCGTCCCGCCGGCCGCGACCCGGCGCAACGCATCCACGAACTCCTCCACGTCCGCGACGCGTTGCTTGAGCAGATAGCCGATGCTGGAGGTGTTGGCGGACAGCAGATCGGCTGCGTACCGCTCCTCCACATACTGCGAGAGCAGCAACACCGCGGTCTTTGGCCACTGTTGCCTGATGACCAGCGCGGCGCGCACTCCCTCGTCGGTGAAACCGGGGGGCATGCGGACGTCCACCACGGCGATGTCCGGCCGGTGTTCCTCCACGGCTGCCAACAGCGCCTCGCCGTCGCCGACTTCGGCGACCACCTCGAACCCGGCCATCTCCAGGACCTTGACCACCCCGACCCTGAGCAGTACGGAATCCTCGGCGATCACGGCACGCACGGCAGCTCCACGGTGATGACGGTCGGCCCCCCGACGGGGCTGTCGACCGACAGGGTGCCATCGACCGAGGCGACCCGCTTGGCCAACCCCGCAAGGCCGGTACCGCCGGTGGGTTCCGCGCCGCCCACGCCGTCGTCGCTGATGACGACCAGCAGCGTCTTCCCGAAGCGCTCCACGGTGACCTCGGCGCTGGACGCCTCCGCGTGCTTCACCACGTTCGCCAGCGCTTCGGAGACGACGAAGTAGGCGACCGCCTCGATCGTGGGCGACGGCCGCGACGGCAGATCCACCTTCACCCGTACCGGGAGGGGGGCCCGGGCGGCGATGCCGGACAGCGCGGCGTCCAGGCCGCGGTCCTCCAGAACGGCCGGGTGCAGCCCGCGCACCAGGCCGCTCAGCTCCTCGATTGCCTCCTTCGCCTCCCGGTGCGCCTCGCCGATCACCTGGCGGGCCTCCTCGGGCAGGTCGGTGAGCGTGGCCTTGGCCAGGCCGAGGTTGACCGCAAGGGAGACCAGCCGCTGCTGGGCACCGTCGTGCAGGTCCCGTTCGATCCGCCGCCGTTCGGCATCGACCGCGTCCACCAGGCCGGCCCGGCTCTCGGCCAGGTCCTCGACCCGGCGGGCCAACTGCTCCTCGCGGCTGGGCCCGAGCAGGACGGTGGCGGTGCGGGTGTCGAGCCGGGAGAGGGCGTCGGTCGACAACCGCGCGATGTGGAGCAGGGCGAGCCCCGCCGCGGTGAGGTACGCCGCCCAGGTGTAGTAGCCGGGATGGTCGACGCGCCAGTCCAGCGGCACGAGCCAGATCCACAGGTAGATCGAGGCGGCGGTGACGGCCACGGCCCATGCCAGAAGGGTGAAGGACCCCGCGAGAGCGAGCAGCGGCCCGTCCAGCAGGTGGTACCTGAGCTGCCGGTGCCCCGCCCGGGATCGCAGCCACTCCGGCAGCCGGGGCCGCTGTCCCCCGTAAGGCGAGGGGATGGCCACGTCGAGCCGGGTGCGGAAGCGGCGCCGCTGCACCTCGGTCAGCAGCGGCCCGGCGAGCACGACGGCCGTGAACGGGATGAACACCGCGAGGAGCAGTTGGCCCGCCGGGTCGAGGACCGGGAGGAGGAGCAGCCACGGCAGGGACCCGACGAAGAGGACGCCGAGCTGGACGAGGACGCCCGTGACGAGGAACGAGACCGGTCGTCCGGCTCCCTGGAACGAGAACAGAAGTAGGCGCCGCAGGCGGGCGGTTGTGCGCATGGGGAAACGGTAGGTGTCCGGGCCGGGGGCGGGCCATGGCAAGAGCATCCGCTTCGGGGTGTAGCTGGTGCCACCCCCACAACGGACATTCGCGTTACTGACCGTGAGCGCCTGGCGGGCGAGGCTGGAGGCCATGAAGGAGCACCGGGAACGCGAGGAGACCGATCCGATGAGCACGCTGAGCGTCTGCCGACTTCAGGACGAGGCCCGCGGCTCGGCCGGCCGGCGCACGCGTCGCCGGTACCGCCTGGAACACGTCCTGGTCGGCTGCGGGCTGGCCCTGCTGCCGTGGCTGGTCGTGCTGGCCAACGGCCTGCCGGGGACCGCCATCGCCTCGAACTGGTGCACCGCCTGGATCGGCCTGGACGCCTTGGAGGCGCTGGGGCTGATCGCCACGGGGCTGCTGGCTGCACGCAGCCACCAGCTGCACGCCCCGACGGCCACCGCCACCGCGACGCTGCTGCTGGTCGACGCCTGGTTCGACACGATGACCGCGGCACCGGGCGCGGATCAGGTCTCGGCGATAGCGATGGCGCTCGGCGCGGAACTGCCGCTGGCGGTGGTGTGTGTCGTGTCGGCGGTACGGGGGTCTGCCCGCCAGACAGCCTGACCCTCGCTCCCGGCCCCGTCTCCTTCCCGCATGCCACCATCCCCTCCCGAGGAGAGATCCATGTCCCACACCGTCCTGGCCAAGCCCGCCGTCCGCTGGGCGATCGCCGCCGGTGCCGTCGCCGCCGGCGCCCTGTGGTTCGGCGACAAGGCCCCTTACCCGTACACCCAACACAAGCTGCTGGACCTGCCGTTGCCGTATCTGACCGCGAACCGCCTGGACGCCGTGCTGCGGCCCAGGCCAGGTGAGCGGGTGCTGGAGGTCGGTCCCGGCACCGGCCTCCAGTCGCTGCACGTCGCTCCCCAACTCGGCCCGGACGGACGGCTGGACGTCCTGGACATCCAGCCGGAGATGCTCGACCACGTGATGCGCCGCGCGGAACGGCACGGCGTCGCCAACATCACGCCCACCCGAGGTGACGCTCGTGAACTCCCCTTCCCTGACCACACGTTCGACGCCATGTACCTGGTGACCGCACTGGGCGAGGTACCGGAGCCGGAGCGGGTGCTGGCCGAGGCGGTCCGGGTGCTCACCCCCGGCGGCCGACTGGTGGTCGGCGAGTTCTTCGACCGCCACTGGATCCCCTTCGGCACCTTGCACCGCCTCGCCGACGACTCCGGCCTGCACCTGGCCGCACACCGTGGCTCCACCCTCGCCTACCTGGCCCGCTTCCGCCCCTGCACCGCGGCAGCGTAGGGACGGGCCGGGTGTACTGCCCCGGGAGGCCGGGGACGCGGCCGGGCGGCTGGTTCTTCACCCGCGGAGCTGACGGATCCCGGCGGCCGGACCGTACCTCCTGCCGTACAAGCCGCTCGCGTCTGGAGGCAGCGTGTGGGAGATGGGTTCGTGACCGGTGCACCTCCAGCGCGGCGAGCAACCCGACCGCGGCACTGAACGCGGACGGCCGCATCTCGGTCTTCCACAACGGAACCGACCGGCCCTGTGGCACGTCTACCGGCCCAGCGTGTCCTTCCGGCACCACCGGCCACCACGCCCTCCAGCCCGCCGGCTACGGCATCACCTGCCTCACCCGAGGTGGGCAGAGTTTCGACTTCCTCGGCTTCCACCGCCGGAAGGGGGAATCCTGGAACGGCGAGGCAACGGGAACTCCGGGCGGAAGTTCAACGCGGTCGACGGCTACGTCCACGAACGGCTGGCCATCTTCGCCCGCCGGAACCACAGACTCCGAGGCCGGAACTGGATCACCTGATTCACCTACGGATGGATCTGTGCCGACGCGCGCGAACTACTCGAGCGTGCCCGTGCGCATTTCGCCGGGCGCGCCCCCGGTCCGCATGCCACGCCTGTCCGCTCCGTCGTGAGGAGCGGCCACTCGTCGGTGAGGGTCTCGGCTGCTGCGCGCACCTGGGCTTCGCTGTGCTGGGCCGTGACCAGGAACCGCAGGCGGGACTGGTTTCTTTCCACCACGGGAGACACGAAGGGGTAGACGCTGACCCCGCGCCGGAACATGCGATCGGCAAGGCGCAGGGCGGCATCGTCGTCTCCGACGATGACCGGCACGATGCACGAGTGGTCGCTGCTGCGGCCCGTGTCCCAGCCCGCCTCGCGGGCGAGCCGCCGCAACAGGCCCGCGCGTTCGAGGGCCGTGGCCGCCAGATCAGAGCGCGGACCCGCGTGATGTCGGCTTCGGCGCAGAAACGGTCGAAGGCGTCCACCCACACCTCCTCGGCTTCCCACCGCTCGTGGCCGATCCGCCAGGCCACGGCGTCGGGCGCAGGCAGCCTTGCCGTCTCGCCGGGCTCGGGGAGCGTGAAGGCGGGCAGACCGTACAGCTCCTCAAGGTGCTCGTCCTGGGTTCTCATGCGGGTTGCTCCTGCTTTACGACGTGTCAGGGGGTGATCCGTGCACGGGTTCTACCAGTGGAGACTGACAACGCGCCGGTGGGCGGCGCGGGTGAGTGAGCCGGCCGACCAGCGTCCTGAGTTTCACCGGGCCCGCGGCGGTGCCTGAGTCCGCCGCCGCCCTGCCGATGGCGTGCCTTTCGGCTGCCGACCACAGTATGCGCAGCCAAAAGCCCACCTCGACCGTGCCGCCGGCCTCCCGGACAGCGGCCGGTCGTAGCTCGCAGGACGCCGCGAATCGGATCGCCGGCGTCCTCGGAACATGGCCGGCGGGCGGCCCAGGACAAGACGCTCATCCGCGAGACGGTGGCCCGGCTGCGCTTCATCGACGTCGGCGGTCTGTGTCCATCGTCGGCGTGCGACAGGAAGTGTCAGGAGATCGTCCTGGCCAAGCCACCCACGCTCGCCTCGGATGCCTCCTCCGTCAAGGCTTCCTCACCCGGCCCGGACGAGGCCGCTACCCGAAACGGACTTGACGTCCGCTCAGGCTGGTCACGTCGGTTCTCTCCGGGGAGAGTCCGAAATGTTCCTGTGCGAACCGTCGCGGTCCCCGCGTATAAGGATCGAAACCCACCACGAGGAGCAACTCATGGCTCTGCTGGGCAAGTTGTTGAAGAACAAGCGGGCAGGGGACGAGCGCCTCGCCTGGAACGCGCCGAACCTGGCCGGCCCGAACACGCTGGAGATGAGCAGTCCCGACTTCGCGCACGAAACGACGATCCCGACCCCGCACGCCGGCAAGCGCCTCGGTGGAAAGGATCTCTCACCGGCCCTGACCTGGGGTACCGCCCCTGCCGGAACGGCCCAGTTGCTGCTGGTCATCGAGGACCCCGACGCACCGACGACCTACCCGTACAACCACGGCATCGCCCTGCTCGACCCGTCCCTGACCGGTCTCCCCCAGGGCGGCCTCGAGGCCGGGACCCCCGCGGACGGAGTACGGCTGCTGGGTTCGGGCTCGCGCCGCGGCTACCTCGGACCGGCGCCGATCAAGGGCCACGGACCGCACCGTTACGTCTTCCAGCTGTTCGCCCTGGGCAAGCCGCTGACGATCGGCAGGAGCGACACCGTGCCGGACACCGCCAGGCCGCGGGCCGTGCTGGCCGCCGCGGGGAACGTACTCGCGCGCGGCCGCCTCGACGGCTTCTACGAACGGGTCTGACCTGCGGCCAGCGGATTCGGCAGCGGTAGATAGCGGGCGTCCGCGCCGTCCGCGCCCGTCCACCGCAGGAGGAGGTTCGTCTTGCCGGGGAGGGTCGGGGAGGTGAGCAGGGCGGCGGTCTCGGGGAGGTCGTGCCGGGCGAGTTCGCGGCGGGCGGCGGGCCAGGGGTCGAGGCCTGGATGGCGTTCGGCCAGGGTGGCGGCGACCTCGGTGAGGTGGTTGACGACCAGGCAGTACACCAGCCGTTCCCAGCCGGCCGCGCGCGACACCTCCGGCAGCAGCTTCACGCCCTCGGCGTCCCGGAACAGCGCCTGCACCGGGTTACCGTCCGGGTCGACGGCGACCAGCGTGTTCTGCAGATGTGCTTCGAGTACGACGCCGTGGTCGGCGAAGGCTGCCAGCGCCGGGGGTACGACGGCCCTCAGGTACGCCTCCCACCAGGCCTCCGGGTCGTGGGCCCCGTCGAGCGGGCTGCCCTCGAAGCCCTCCACCAGGCCCGCGGCGAGCAGCGGGGTCGCGCCGGGCAGCACGTGGCCGTGCAGTCCGTCGCGGACCAGGACGGCGAGTTCCTCGAAGGCGAAGTCCGCGGTGCGGTAGCCGCGGTCGCCGAGCCAGGCCGCCGGGCCGTCCACGGCGGCGAAGGCGGTGGCCGCCGCCTCGTCCGTGCGGCGGAGTTTCAGCAGGTCGTGGCGCCACAGCCGGCGGATGTCGTTGGTGATGCGGACGTCGAGGCTGAACTTCAGGAAGAGGTCGTGCCCGGGGGCGTAGAGGGTGCGGATCGCGGCCGTGGGCCAGGTCTCGAAGGCGGTCGTGGCCAGCCGGATCAGGCGGCCGTCGGCGAAAGGCGACGCGAGGTCCACGAGGTCGAGCTGCCAGGGGTGGGCCGGCAGCAGCCGGTAGCCGGGCGGGGCCTCGCCGAGGGCGTCCAGCGCCGAGGTGTCGCCCTCCTCGACGACCAGGTCCTCGCGCACGCCGAGCAGCACCAGCGGGAACCGGGCGTGGGCCTCGGGGGCGTACGGCAGCCAGCCCGCGACCGGGCCGCCGCCGCGTGCCTTGGGGGCCGGGTGGTAGGGGTGGCCGGTGATCAGGGACTGCTCGGAGCGCTGGTACGGGTCCTCGGGCGCCGTCACCCCGGCGCGGGCGGCCAGCAGTGCGGCCACGGCGTCCCGGCTGTCGATCATCTCGGCGGGGAGTTCGTGGTTGGACAGGCCCGTGTGGCGGCGCAGCTCCTCCGCGACGAGCTTGACGAGTTCGGTGTGCCCGATGTGGTGCCAGTGACCCGACGCATGCACCTCGGGATCGGCGGGCCGCCGTTCGCCGCGGACGCGCAACAGCCGGTCGACACCGGGCAGCCGGTACGTGCGGTGCTCGCCGTCCCGCCCGACCGGCTCCGCCACCTCGCGCAGCAGACAGTTGAGGAGCGGTGCGGCCGCGTATGCGTCGGCACGGCCGGCGGGGTCGTCACCGGCGTACGGGGTGATGAGATCCACGCGATCCACTCGTTCCCTGAGGTCCATTCGGGCGGAGACGATCAGTATGTATGCCGTCACCCCGGTTCGTGACGCCCCACTCGTACCCGAGGAGCCCGCCCGTGCACCGTCCCCACCCCGCGGAGGCCGAGGTCGCCGACGAGCTGACCGCCGTACGCCCCGCGCTTCTGTCACGGTACGCGGCCGAGCTGCCGGGTGCCCGGGCGGCCGTGCTGACCCGGCTGTGGCGGGCGCTCGCCCATGAGCCGCTGCCGTGGATCACCGCCCGGGACCCGGACCGGGAGGGTCTCACGCTGCGCCTTCGTGACGGGCGCCGGCTGCACGGGCCGGCCGCGGATCCGTACGCCACCGCCGCCTACGTCACCGCCGTACACCTCGACAGCGTGGCGTACGACCATCCGGCGCGGCTGATGACCGACCTCGCGGTGCCGCACTGCGTCGACTTCGCGGCCGAACTCGGGCACAGCGTGGCGTCGTTGGCGCTGTCGCGGGCCGATCAGGAGCGCCACACGGACGAGTGGCCCGCGCAGGACTGGGAGTGGGAGCAGCGGGTGGTGGACGGGCATCCCTTCCATCCGGGGTGCCGTTCCCGGCCCGGTTTCTCGGTGGCCGAGCAGCTGGCCTACGGGCCCGAGCACCGGCCGCGGGTCGAGCTGGGGATGCTGCCGGTCCGGGCCGACGAGTGCCTGGTGACGGGCGTGTGGCCGGACGACATGCGGGACGGGGAACGGCTGTTGCTGCCGGTGCACCCGTGGCAGGCGGCGCATGTGCTGAAGCGGACCTGCGAGGAGAAGCTCACCGCGCACCCTCTGATGTCCCTGCGCACCCTCGCGGTGCCCGGCGGGCCGCATGTCAAGACCGCGCTGAGCGCCCGGCTGACGTCCTCGGTGCGGGACATCTCGCGCTACTCGATCGCGCTGTCGGCGACGTTGTCCGCCTTCGCGCAGTCACTGGCGGCGCGCGCCGACGGCCTTCTGCATGTCACGCGCACCTGGGGTGCGGCCACGGCCGAGTCCACGGACCTCGCCGCCGTGCTGCGGGAGCCGCCGCACACATACGCCTCGACGGCCCGTGGCGAGCGGGTCGTGCCGGTGGCCGCGCTGGCCACCACCGCGCTGCCCGAATCCCCCGCCTGGCTCGCCGGCTTCACCCGCCTCACCCTCACCGTCGGCCTGCGCCTGCTGGAGCTGGGAGTGGCCCTTGAGGCGCATGGCCAGAACCTGCTGGTCGTCCTCTCGGCGACGGGTGCCCCGCTGCGGCTGGTCTACCGCGACCTCGCCGACATCCGCGTCAGCCCGGCACGGCTGTCCCGGCACGGCATCCCGGTCCCCGACCTCCTGTCCGGACGGCTCGTCACGGACGATGTGACGACGCTGCGGCGCAAACTGTTCGGGTCGCTGGTGGCGGGCGCCCTGGCCGGTACGGCGGGTTCGGCGCAGGCGCTCGGGACGGCGCTGGAGACGGCCGCACGGGATCTGCCGCCCACCCCCGACCTGGCCGCGCTGTTCGAAGAGACACTGCCCACGAAGGCGCTGACGCTGATGCGGATGTCGCCCGGGACGCCCGGCGACCAGTGGGCCGAACTGCCCAGTCCCCTGCACCCCGGGGCCCGCTGACGCTCGTTTTGGAGCCCGGCACATCTGATCAATAAGATCCGCCGATGATCAGAAGACAACGGCTGGCGGCAGGAGTGTGCGCCCTGCTCGCCGCCCTGGCGGCCGGGATGGCGTTCCCGGCCGCGGCGACCGCCGGCGAACCCACGGGCGAGGCCACCGCGAAGGTCGATCTCGTCCTCGACGTCAGTGGCTCCATGCGGACCCGGGACATCGACGGCGGTACCCGGATGGCCGCGGCGAAGCAGGCGTTCAACGAGGTGCTCGACGCGACGCCCCAGGAGGTCCAGCTCGGCATCCGCACCCTCGGCGCCAACTACCCGGGCAACGACCGGAAGACGGGCTGCAAGGACACCGCGCAGCTCTACCCGGTCAGCACCCTGGACCGCACCGAGGCGAAGACGGCGGTCGCGACCCTCTCGCCCACCGGCTGGACCCCGATCGGCCCGGCCCTCCTCAAGGCGGCCGGCGACCTGGAGGCCGGCGAGGGCTCCAAGCGGATCGTGCTGATCACCGACGGCGAGGACACCTGCGCCCCGCTGGACCCGTGCGAGGTGGCCCGCGAGATCGCCGCCAAGGGCATCGGCATGACCATCGACACCCTCGGCCTGGTCCCCGACACCAAGCTGAACAAGCAGCTCAGCTGTATCGCCGAGGCGACCGGCGGCACCTACACCTCGGTCGAGCACACCGACGAACTCACCGACAAGGTCAACCAGTTGGTGGACCGGGCGGCAAACCCCGTGGTGACTCCGGTCGCCACCGAGGGCGCCGCACAGTGCACGGACGCGCCGACCCTGAAGTCCGGTCTGTACACGGACCGTGAGGAGTTCGGGCAGCAGCGCTGGTACCGCGTGGAGGTCATGGCGGGCCAGGAGCTGCGCGCCTCGGTGAGCGTGGCGGCCGACCGGGCCGTCGGCCCGGACTACGGGGCACTGCTGCGGGCCGTCACCGTGCACGGCCGCGAGATCGTGCGCGGGGAGGCCGCGGGCAACGGTCGAACGGACGTCATCTCCACCGGCCTGCGCTACCCCAGGCCCGAACGGGACGACGACAGCGACAAGCCCGCCCCGGAGACCGTGTGCCTTCAGGTCACCAACTCCTTCTCGGCGGCCTCCGGCGTGAAGACCACGCCCGGTCTGCCGCTGGAGCTGACCGTGGACGTGGTCGACGGCCCGTCCCACGCCGGCGACGTGGCCTCCTTCGGTCTCGGCCGCGGCTGGTGGCTGCTCGGCGTACTGGTGCTGGCCGGCTTCCTGGCCGGTCTGATCTGGGGCTGGCTGTCACGCTGGCGGGTCGCGGTCTGGAGGACCAACTGATGCGGATCACACGTGTGTTGAGCGCGGCCCTGCTGACACTGGGGCTGGCGGCCGCTCCCGCGGCGGCCGATTCCTCGCCGTCGCCCAGCGCCTCCGGCGGCAGCTCGGCGCCGACCTCGGCGGGTACGTCCTTCCGTACGGCGACCGAGTTCGAGCAGGGGCAGCAGGCCACGGCGGTCGGCTCCACGGGTGACTACCTGTACTGGTCGTTCCCCGCGGACGCCGGCCGGCGCCCCACCGTCGAGGCGACGGTGAAGCTGCCGGACTCGCATGCCGCGCAGACCTGGCAGATCGACGTCTACGACGGACTGCGGCGCCGCCAGGCCTGCCAGTACGGCGCGCAGACACGCACCGCGGCGCAGGGCGCGGCCGCGGTCGACCTGGCCTGCACGCTGCGTACCGTGCGCGCCTGGTCGGAGCCGTGGGCCGACGACCCGCTGCTGGGGACGTACTACATACGGCTGACGGTGGTCGACCTGGCGACGGCCGACCTCGGCCAGCCGGTCCGCGCCTCGGTCCGGGTGGGCTCCAAGGACATCGGCGGCTCGGCGGCGGTGGACGGCTCGCTGGCGAAGCCGCTGGTGCCGGGGATCGCGGTGGCCTCCAAGTCCGGGGAGAGCGACGGCAGTTCGAAGAAGGCCGCCGTGCTGTCGAGCGTCGAGCCCGAGGACGGCTGGGCGTCCGGCTGGTGGTCGGACCGGTGGGTGTGGACCGCGATCGGCGGCGCGCTGGCCGCGCTCGCGGGCGTCGGCGGATATGCGCTGACCCGCGGCTCGGGACGGCCCTCGCGGGTGCCACCGGGCGCCTGACGCCCCCACAGAAGGCCCGCGTCCGGCGGGCCTTCTGCCACCTGAGGCCTCGCACACCACCCTCACCAGGCGCCCCGCCCCGGCCGGCCGACACGCATCCGGAACAGCCCTCACACCTCCCACCGGACACCTGACACCCCGCCGGAATCCCGACACCCGCCGGGCCTTCTGCCACCTCAGCCCTCGCGCAGCACCTTCGCCAGGGTGCCCTCGCCGGTCACGGCGACCCGCCCCTGCCGCACCGCGTCGGTCAAACTCAGCTCGCCCCGGGCGAGGGCCGCGCCCGTCTCGGCGTCCAGGGCCAGGCGCGCGTCGGGCTCCCCGGGGGCGCGCCCGTCGCCGTACAACGGGCCGTCCTCGGCACCGACGTACAGATGGAAGTCCCCCTCCTCCAGCCGGACCTCGACCAGACCCTCCCCCTCCAGCGAGCGCAATAGGGGCAGCGCGAACCAGTGGGCGCGCAGGGCGTCCGTGGGCCGGCGCTCACCCAGCTCGCCCTGGCCCCACATGCTCAGCGCCTGCAGCACCGGCAGCAACTCCCGTCCGCGCGGGGTGAGTTCGTAGACGTAGGCCGCGCCCGGCGGCGGCAGCCGGCGGCGCGTGCCGAGCCCGTCCCGCTCCATGTCCTTCAGCCGTGAGGCGAGTACGTCCGTGCTCACGCCGGGCAGGTCCGCGTGCAGGTCCGTGTAGCGGCGAGGGCCGGCCAGCAGCTCCCGGACGATCAGCAGGGTCCAGCGGTCGCCGACGAGATCGAGGGCGCGGGCGGCGGAACAGTACTGGTCGTAGCTTCGGCGTCGTGACATGCGACGCAGTCTAGACATGTTGTTGGACTTTCCAAGCTCGAACTTGGTAAAACCAAGCAACACACGAAACCGGAGGGGCGAGCGAGCATGGAGTTCCGGCAGTCGAACAAGCTCAGCGAGGTCTGTTACGAGATCCGCGGCCCGGTGATCGAGCACGCCAACGCACTGGAGGAGGCGGGCCACAGCGTGCTGCGCCTGAACACCGGCAACCCCGCGGTGTTCGGCTTCGAGGCGCCGGAGGAGATCCTCCAGGACATGATCCGGATGCTCCCGCAGGCGCACGGCTACACGGACTCGCGCGGCGTCCTCTCCGCCCGCCGGGCGGTCGCCCAGCGCTACCAGACCCTGGGCCTGGAGGTCGACGTCGACGACGTCTTCCTCGGCAACGGCGTCTCCGAACTGGTCTCGATGGCCGTTCAGGCGCTGGTCGAGGACGGCGACGAGATCCTGATCCCGGCCCCGGACTTCCCGCTGTGGACGGCGGTCACAACGCTCGCCGGCGGCAAGGCGGTTCACTACCTCTGCGACGAACAGGCCGACTGGTACCCGGACCTGGACGACATGGCCTCGAAGATCACCGACCGCACCAAGGCCGTCGTCATCATCAACCCGAACAACCCCACCGGCGCGGTCTACCCCAAGGAGATCATCGAGGGCATCCTCGACCTCGCCCGCCGCCACGGCCTGATGGTCTTCGCCGACGAGATCTACGACCAGATCCTCTACGACGACGCCGTGCACCACTCGGCCGCCGCGCTCGCCCCCGACCTGGTGGTCCTCACCTTCTGCGGTCTGTCGAAGACGTACCGGGTGGCCGGCTTCCGCTCGGGCTGGCTGGTGGTCACCGGCCCGAGGCAGCACGCGAAGAACTATCTGGAGGGCCTGACGATGCTGGCCTCCATGCGGCTGTGCGCCAACGCGCCCGCCCAGTACGCCATCCAGGCCGCGCTCGGCGGCCGCCAGTCGATCCGCGACCTGACCGCGCCGGGCGGCCGCCTGCACGAACAGCGCAACGTCGCCTGGGAGAAACTGAACGAGATCCCGGGTGTGTCCTGCGTGAAGCCGAAGGGCGCCCTGTACGCGTTCCCGCGCATCGACCCCAAGGTGCACAGGATCCACGACGACGAGAAGTTCGTCCTGGACCTGCTGCTGCGGGAGAAGATCCAGGTGGTGCAGGGCACCGGCTTCAACTGGCCGACACCGGACCACTTCCGGATCCTGACGCTTCCCTACGCGGACGATCTGGAGGCGGCGATCGGGCGGATCGGGCGGTTCCTGAGCGGATACCGCCAGTAGCGGGAATGCCGTGCCACGGCCCTCTGTTGGTGGATTCCGTATCCGATCACCGAACAGGGGGCTTTGCATGTCGCACGACGTACAGGGAACGGTGTCCGAGGGATTCGAGGGCGTGCGCGAGGAGTTCGCCGCCTTCCTCGCCGGGGAGCGGCACGAGCCCGGCGCGCAGCTGGTGGCGTACCACAACGGGCGGCGGGTGGTGGACCTGTGGGCCGGGCAGGGAACCGACGGGGATTCCCTGACCAGTCTGTTCTCCATCACCAAGGGCGCGGCGCACCTGGTCGTCGCGCTGCTGGTGCAGGACGGCGTACTGGATCTGGACCGTGAAGTGGCGGCGTACTGGCCCGAGTTCGGGGTGGAGGGCAAGGAGCGGCTGACGCTGCGCGAGCTGCTGGAGCACCGGGCCGGGCTGGTCGGCATCCCCGACGGCGGTTTCAGCGCACGGGAGTTGGCCGACGACCGGCTCATGGCGGCACGCCTGGCCGGGCAGAAGCCGCTGTGGGACCCGCAGAGCGGATACGGCTACCACGGGCTCGTCATCGGCGCGCTCACCGGCGAGGTGGTGCGCCGGGCCACCGGGAAGTCGATCCAGGAACTGTACGAGGAGCGCATCCGGGCGCCCTACGGCCTCGACTTCCACCTCGGCCAGCCCGAGGCGCTGGAGCCACGGTGGCGGGAGGCGCAGCCGCTCGTCCCCACTCCCGAGGAGGCCGCCGCGCTGGCGGCACGGGCGGCCGCCCCCGGCAGCATCCGCCACATCGCCTTCAACCTGAACGCCCCCGAGCCCACCGACCTGCTCGCCTTCGCGAACGACCGCCACACGCGGGCCCTGGGCCCGGCGTCCTCGGGCGGTGTGGGCAACGCGCGCGGGGCGGCCGGCATGTACGCCGCCGCGATCAGCACGGTGGACGGCAGGGCGCCCCTGCTCACCCCTGAGACGGTGGCCCTGTTCGGCGGGTTGCGGACGCCCGGCCCCGACCTGGTGACCGGCGGCGACGACCACTTCGCAGTGGGCTTCGAGTACCTGGCCGGGCGCTACCCGCTCCTCGGCGAGGACTCCTTCGGGCACAGCGGCGCCACGGGCTCGCTGGCCTTCGCCGACCCGGCGAGCGGGGTGGCCTACGCCTACACACGGCGCCGCTTCGCCTTCCCCTCGGGCGTCGGCGCGTCCCCCGAGAACGGCCGTCTGGCCGATGCCGTACTGCGGGCGGCCTCGGCCTCGTGACACGGTGGGGCCAAGGCCTGCACGGCCGTGTCCGGCGGGTCCGAACGGGAAGGGTACGCGGCATGGGCGACGTGTTTCTCGTGCGGCACGGTGAGACCGAGTGGTCGCGGTCCGGGCGCCACACCGGCTGGACGGACGTGCCGCTGACCGAGCGCGGCCGTGCGGAGGCCCGGCAGCTGGTGCCGCTGATCCGCTCGCACCGGATCGGGGCCGCGTTCGTCAGTCCGCTGCAGCGGGCACGGGAGACGGCGGAGCTGATCGGGCTGCAGGACGTGCGGGTCGACCGGGATCTGCGGGAGTGGGACTACGGCGGCTACGAGGGGATCACGACCGTCGAGATCCAGCGCACCCGGCCGGACTGGTTCCTGTTCCGGGACGGGGTGGCGCCCGGGCCGCCGGACCACCCGGGGGAGACCCCCGAGCAGGTCGGCGAGCGCGCGGACCGCGTGCTCGCCAAGGTGGACGCGGCACTCGCCGACACCGAGGGCTGTGTGGTCCTGGTGGCGCACGGCCACTTTCTACGGGTGCTCACGGCCCGGCGGCTGGGGCTGCCGTCGTCGGGCGGGGCCCTGTTCCAGCTGGCCACGGGGACGGTGTGCCGGCTGGGGACCGAACACGGGCGGCCGGTGATCGCGGGGTGGAACGTGCGGCCCGGGGCGTGAGCGCCGGTCACCGGCCGCACCGGTGTTGTCAGACCCGCGTCGTAGCCTCTCAGGAGGTGGGAGAGGGGACCCGGTGACGGGAAGGAGCATGCCGTGACACGACCGCCGACCGCCGCTCAGCGGCGTGTGATCGATGCCGCCGATCCGGTGACCGGGCGGCTGAGGGGTACGGAGGCGCAGCTGGCGGCGCTGGTGAAGTGGGGGTTCGCCTTCCGGCACCCGCGGCCGCCGCACGACCACTTCCTGACGCCGGCCGGGCATCGAATACGGGAGGCCGGGGAGCCCGGGACGCCTGTACCCGAGCCGGAGCTGCCCGCCACCACCGGTGTGTTCGCCGCGCGGGTCGGCGGTGAGGAGGAGCCGCCGGAGGCCGGTCCGGCCCGCGCGCGCGAGGTGCGCAGCGCCTGGCAGGGCTTGCTGGAGCTGCGGCGGATGACCAATCCGGACGGGGCCATGGAGCGGCCGTGCCGCTGGGAGCGCACGCATCTGGTGCGGGCAGCCGCGCTCGCCCTGGAGGCGGCGGGCCATCGCCCCGCGGGCGCGGACCTGGTCGGATACCGGGTGCGGGCCACCCCGCAGCCGGAGGCGGTCGCGGTGCACGAGCCGGATCCG
Source organism: Streptomyces sp. NPDC051172 (assembly GCF_040682555.1). Lineage (NCBI taxonomy): Bacteria > Bacillati > Actinomycetota > Actinomycetes > Kitasatosporales > Streptomycetaceae > Streptomyces > Streptomyces sp. NPDC051172. Next base: position 16,151 of record NZ_JBFBBE010000017.1, on the reverse strand, counting down.
GCGGCGCTGCGGGCCTGCGCGGCCACGCTGGAGGCGGCGGGCTGGCAGGTCGGCGAACACAACGACCCCCGTTCCAGGGCGCGTTATCTGCTGGCGTCACCGCGCCGCGCATAGCGAGGCATGCCAAGATCGGTCGGTCACATCGTCCATCAGTACGAGCTGTACTGCGAGCTGTACGAGGAGAGAAGGCAGTGACCGAACCGTTTTCCGTCCCGGTGACCGTGCGCGGGTACGAGACCGATGTGCTGGGGCACCTCAACCAGGCCGTTTACCTCAACTACGCGGAGCACGCCCGCTGGTCCTTACTGCATGCGGCCGGGGTGACCCAGGCGACCCTGGTGGCCAAGGGCGTGGGCCCGGCGGCCCTGGAGACCACCCTGCGCTTCAGGCGTGAGCTGGTCGCAGGCGACGAGGTCGAGGTGACCTGCGCCTTCGAGTGGGGCGGCGGCAAGACCTTCCACATCGAGCAGACGATACGGAAGGCCGACGGCACGGTGGCGGCGGAGGTCACCGCGGTCGTCGGCCTGATGGACCTGAAGCAGCGACGGCTGGTGCCCAACCCGCGGGAGTTCTTCAAGGAACTGTCCACGGATCCGGCGCTGTTCGGGCTGTGAGGCCCCGCGGCCCACGCCCCTCGTCTCAGGCCTCCCCGAACGCCCCCTTGTGGTCCTCGGCCCACTCCCGGTAGGTCCGCGCCCGTCGCCCCAGGACCTCCCGTACGTCCTCGGTGACGACGTCGTTGCCTCCCTCCTGGATGAACCGGGCGGCGGCCATGAGGCTGTCCGCGTAGGTCTCGCCCAGACCGGCCGCGAGCGCCTGTTCACGGCGTTCGGCGGGCGAGAGGTCGTGGAGCGGCACCGGGCGGCCGAGCACCTCACCGAGGACGGCGGCCTGCTCGTGGGCGCTGAGGGTCTCGGGACCGGTGAGGGTGTACGTGCGCCCCGCGTGGCCGGGGTCGAGCAGTGCGGTCACCGCGATCTCGGCCACGTCCCGCGGGTCCACGACACCCTGCTTGCCGCCGCCCAGCATGTTCGGTGCGGCAGTGCCCTCGCGGATGGCCGCGGCCCAGGTCAGGGTGTTGGAGGCGAAGGAGGAGGGGCGCAGGACCGTCCACTGCAGTCCGCTGTCCCGTACGGCCTGCTCGCCGGGCATGTGCCAGGTCGCGAACACTCCCAGGTCGGGGTCGCCGGTGCCGATCGAGGAGAGCTTCACGATGCGCCGTACTCCCGCTGCCCGCGCCGCCGCCACCAGTCCGCGGTCGTGCTCGGCGTCGTCCGGCCCGAACACCCCCACCAGGAAGGCGGCTTCCGCACCCGCCATCGCGGCCTCGACCGAGGCACGGTCGCGGTGGTGGCCCGGCGCGGTCTCCACTCCGGACGGGACCCGCGCCTGCGCCGGCTCCCGGGTCAGGGCGCGGACCTTCTCGCCGCGTGCCGCGAGCTGTCGTACGACTTCACTGCCGATGGTGCCCGTGGCACCCGTCACAAGGATCATGTCCACCACGGTGGGCCGTGGTCGGCCCGGAACTCTTGGAAATTCCGGCACGGTTGCGGAGCCCGGACGGCCGTGGGGTGCGCTTACGGTGGAGGGGTGACCAACATCGTGTCCCGAGAGGTCCTGCCGACGCCCGAGGTACTGCGCCCGTGGGTCGCGGGCATCGGATCCGTGACGGTCGGCGACGTGCCGACGGAACCCTTCGTCCACCTCCCGGAGGCCACCACCAAGGTGGTCGTGCGCACCGGGGAACACGGCGTCCGCAGCGCACTGGTCGTGGGCCCGCGTGCCCGTGCCTCCTACCACCGGGGCAAGCGTCGCGTGTCCTGCGTGGAGCTGCGGCTGGCGCCCGGCACCGTGCGCCCCCTGCTCGGCGTTCCGGCCGTCGACCTCGTCGGCCGTGCGGTGCGGCTGGCTGAGCTTCCCAGCCCGTATGTCCGGCAACTCGCCGACGCGCTGCAACGGTTGGAGCCCGACGAGGCGGTGGCCCATCTCACGGAGGTGCTCCCGGAGCTGCTCGCCGCCGCGGACCGTTCCCGCACCGAGCTGGTGCGCGCCGGGGTCGACGCGATGTCGGTCCGCACCGGTCGCACCCCCGCCCCGGTGGGTGACGTGGCGCGCGAACTCGCCGTCAGCGAGCGGCAGTTGCGCAACCTGTTCACCGAGGGCGTCGGCCTCTCCCCCAAGCACTACGCCCGTATCAACCGGGTGCGCACGGTACTGGACTTCGCCGGCACCTGCTCGTGGGCCGAGCTGGCGGCCGCCATCGGTTACTACGACCAGTCCCACATGACGACCGACTTCCGCACCCTGATGGGCGTACCGCCCCGCTCGTACTTCACCGGCCGCCTGCCCGACGCCACGCCCTGCCAGGCGATCCGCCGGGCCTGAATTCGGATGCGGGCACCCCCGTCCGCCTGCGATGCTCCACCGTCATGGCCGCACGACGTATCAGACCCAGCCGCTACATCTCCGTCGACATCGAGGCCGACGGCCCCATCCCCGGCCCGTACTCGATGCTGAGCTTCGGCGCGTCGGTCGCGGGGACGCAGGATGCCGACGGGTTCACGGCCGCCGACCCGCAGCGGCAGACCTTCTACCGCGAACTGCGCCCGATCAGCGAGGAGTTCGTCCCGGAGGCACTTGCGGTGAGCGGGCTCGACCGGGAGCGCCTGACGAGCGAGGGCGCCGAACCTGCCGTCGCACTGGGCGAGTTCAGCGACTGGGTGCGCGAGGTGAGCGCGGGCGCACAGCCCGTGATGTGCGGTTATCCGGCCTCCTACGACTGGACGTTCCTGTACTGGTACCTGATCCGCTTCACCGGGGCGAGCCCCTTCGGCCCCTCCGGCTGCCTGGACATGAAGACGCTGTACGCGACGAAAGCGGGGCTGCCGCTGCGCGCGGTGGCCAAGGGCAGCATGCCTCGCCACCTGCTGTCCCGGCGACGGCATACGCACCATGCACTGGACGACGCGATCGAGCAGGCCGAGTTGCTGGCCAACCTCATGAACTGGCCGGGGCCTCACGCGTCGGCACCGGTACCTGGTTGAACGCGTAGTACAGGGCGATCAGGCCGTGGGCCGCCAGAGTCAGCGGGGCCGAGACGAAGGCGAGGCCCACCGTCACCGGGTAGGCCAGGGAGCCCAGCGCGAAGCGTGCGCGGGTCGCGCGCGCCGCAGGGACGTCGACACGTGAGTCGAAGAGGTGGCCGGTGCGGGTCAGATGCCACCACAGGGCCTGGAAGGTGAGTGCCATCAGGACCATGACCAGGCTGTAGACGGCCGCCGCCACATGCGAGGCCGCGTCCTCGCGCAGATACTCCGCGAGCATCGCGGTCGGCCACGGCACCGCGGCCACCACCATCAGCACCAGCAGGTTCAGGAACATCAGCGTACGGTCGACGCGGGCGACGTAGCTGAACAGCTGGTGGTGGTTGATCCACATGATGCCGATGACCAGGAAACTCACCACATAGGCGGCGTACGAGGGCCACTGGGCGCCCAGCGCGTGCCACAGCCCGTGTTCGCCGACCTCGGGGACCTTGATCTCCAGGATGAGCAGGGTGATGGCGATGGCGAACACGCCGTCGCTGAAGGCCTCGACACGGCCGGACTCGTTCATGGGAGACAGACTGCCCCATCGCCGGTGCGGGGCACGGCCACTATCGTGCCCCGCACCGGCGGGATCAGTGGGCGGCGGCGATCTGCTCGCCGGGCTCCATGGGATGGGTGACGTCCTGGTCGTCCCGGTTCCTGCCGAGATGGTTGAAGACCAGGTTCAGCAGGACCGCCGCCACGCAGCCCGTGGAGATGCCCGAGTCGAGCACGATCTTCGCGGTCTCGGGGAAGGCGTGGTAGAAGTCCGGCGCGGTGATCGGGATCATGCCGACGGCCAGCGACACGGCGACGATCAGGACGTTGTTGTCCTTGTCCAGGCCGGCCTTGACGAGGGTCTGGATTCCGCTGGCCGCCACCGAGCCGAACAGGACGACGCCCGCGCCGCCGAGCACCGGGCGCGGTACGACGGCGATGAGCGAGGCGGCCATCGGGCACAGGCCCATCAGGACCAGGAAGCCGCCGCCGGTGGCGACGACGTAGCGGCTGCGGATCCTCGTCATCGCGACCAGGCCGATGTTCTGGGCGAAGGCGCTGCACATGAAGCCGTTGAACAGCGGGCTCAGCGCCGAGCCGAGGGTGTCGGCGCGCAGGCCCGCGGCGATGGTCCGCTCGTCCGCCGGGCGTTCGACGATCTCGCCGAGCGCCAGCATGTCCGCGGTGGATTCGGTCATCGAGACCACCATCACCACGCACAGGGAGAGGATCGCGGCGAGCTGGAACCGGGGCGCCCCGAAGTGGAACGGGGTGGGGAAGCCGATGACGGCCGCGTCCGTGACGGGCCCGAAGTCCGTGGCGCCGAAGGGGATCGCGAGCAGGGTGCCGGCGATCAGGCCGAGCAGCACGGCGATCTGTTTGACGAAGCCTCGGGTGAAGCGGCGAAGCACCAGCACGATCAGGAGCGTCGCGGCGGCCAGGCCGAGGTTGGTCGTGGAGCCGTAGTCGCCGGCGGTGGGGTTGGGTCCCTGCGCCCAGCCGAAGGCGACCGGCAGCAGGGACACGCCTATGAGGGTGATGACGGTGCCGGTGACGACCGGCGGGAAGAAGCGGACCGCCCTGCTGAAGAACGGGGCGGCGAGGAAACCGAGCAGTCCGGCGACCATGACCGCGCCGAAGATGATCGGCAGGGCGTCGGACTTGTCCTTGGTGGAGGCGACCACCGCGGTCATGGGAGCGACGCCCGCGAAGGTGACGCCGTTGACGAAGGGCAGCCGGGCGCCGATCTTCCAGATGCCGAGGGTCTGCAGGAAGGTGGCGAGGCCCGCGGTGAAGAGGCAGGCGCCGGTGAGGAAGGTGAGTTCGGTGCCGGTCAGGCCGATGGCCGCGCCGACGATCAGGGGCGGGGCGACGACTCCCGCGTACATGGCGGCCACGTGCTGCAGGCCGGTGGTGGCCATTTTGAGTGCGGGGAGCTTTTCGTCGACGGGGTGGGCGGTCACGGCGGTTCCTCCGGGTCAGCTAACACGTCGGCTCTGACGTGGGTTTCTTGGAGGTGGTGCGCGGTCGTGCGGGACCGCCTGTAAGGAAGGTGACGGTGACCGTTCCGGGGCGCGCACGTCCATGCGCGCCCCGGAGACGGCCGCCATGGAACCACTGGGGTCCACGGCTACCGGTCGAGGGCCGTCCCCCTCGACCGGAGATCTTCGACCGCTCAGGCCTGCTCGGCGATCTGCGCCAGGCGCCGGGCCTCGGCCCGTGTGGAGCGGGCGATGGCGTCCTCGTCGACGTGCAGCAGGCGGCCCGCCTCGACGATCTGCCGGCCGTTCACGAAGGAGGCGGTGACCGGGGCGGCCGCGCCGAAGACCAGTGCGGTGACCGGATCGGCGATGGAGGCGTGGGCGAGGGTGTCCAGCTTCCACAGCACCAGGTCGGCGAGCTTGCCGGGCTCCAGGGAGCCGATCTCGGCGCTGCGACCGAGGACCTGGGCGCCGCCGTACGTACCGAGGCGCAGTGCCTGGCGGGCGTTCAGGGCGGCCTCGCGGTGGGCGCCGAGACGGTTGATGAGCAGGGCGTTGCGCAGCTCGGTGTGGAGTTCGCCGGACTCGTTGGACGCCGTACCGTCGACGCCGAGGCCGACCGGGACACCGGCCGCCAGCATGTCGGGGACCCGCGCGATACCGGCCGCGAGGCGGGCGTTGGAGGACGGGCAGTGGGCGACACCCGTCTTCGTACGGGCGAAGGCTGCGATGTCGGAGTCGTTCATGTGGACGCAGTGCGCCATCCACACGTCCTCGCCGAGCCAGCCGGTGGACTCGAAGTAGTCGGTCGGGCCCATGCCGAACAGTTCCTTGCAGAACTGCTCCTCCTCGACGGTCTCCGAGCCGTGGGTGTGCAGGCGCACACCGAGGCGGCGGGCCAACTGGGCGCCCTCACGCAGGAGTTCGGTGGAGACGGAGAACGGCGAGCAGGGCGCGACGGCCACCTGGGTCATCGCGTCGAAGGAGGCGTCGTGGTGCTCCTTGACGGTGGCCTCGGTCGCGGCGAGGGCTCCTTCGAGGGTCTCGACGGCGAAGTCCGGGGGCAGGCCGCCGTCCTTCTCGCTGCGGTCCATCGAGCCGCGGGCGAGGGTGAAGCGGACGCCCATTTCGCGGGCGGCGCGGATGATGGCGCCGGACAGGTCGCCGGAGTCCTTCGGGAAGACGTAGTGGTGGTCCATGGCGGTGGTCACGCCGCCGCGGGCCATCATCGCGAGGGACCCCTGGGCGGCCGCGTACACCATCGGCTCGTCGATGCGCGCCCAGGTCGGATACAGGGCGACCAGCCAGTTGAACAGGTTGTGGTCGGTGGCGAGGCCCCGGGTGATCCACTGGTAGAAGTGGTGATGGGTGTTGACCAGGCCGGGGGTCACCAGATGTCCGGAGGCGTCGATACGGCGTACGACGTTCTCCAGACCCTCGGGGGCCTTGCCCGCGCCCAGCGCCTCGATGCGGTTTCCGGCGATGACGACGTACCCGTTCGCATACTCGGTGTCGTTGGCGTCGACGGTTGCGATCGAACAGTTCTCGATGACGATGCGCTGGACTGCTGCCATGATTCGTCCTTTTCGCTCAGTGGACTTTTGTGGAGAGGGCACGGCAGGACCCTAGGAGTTTTGAGTGCCGTGACCGGGGAGGCGGGTTCCCCGGTCACGGGTGCCGAATATCGAGCTGCCCGGAAGGTGCTCAGAGGTTGGTGAGGTCCACCGGGATCTTCGGCTCGCAGCCGTCCCGCAGGATCGTCGCCTCGATCAGGCCGTAGGGGCGGTCGGCGGCGAAGTACACCTCGTTGTCGTTCTTCAGCCCGAAGGGCTCGAGGTCGACGAGGAAGTGGTGCTTGTTCGGCAGTGAGAAGCGGACCTCGTCGATCTCGCTGCGGTTGTTGATGATGCGCGAACCCATTTGGTAGAGGGTCTGCTGCAGGGAGAGCGAGTACGTCTCGGCGAAGGCCTGGAGCATGTGCTTCCTGGTCTGCTCGTAGGACTTCTCCCAGTTGGGCATCCGCTGCTCGTCGTCGGTCCAGTTGAACCGCCAGCGGGCCGACACCGACGTGGCCAGGATGCGGTCGTACGCCTCCTGCAGCGTCGTGTACTTGTCCTTGACGTAGCCCCAGAACTCGGAGTTCGTCGAGTTCATCACCGTCAGGTCCTTGAGACCGGAGACGACCTCCCACGACGAGCCGTCGTAGGTGATCTGGGTCAGCCGGGTCTCCTGGCCCTTGCGGACGAAGGAGTGCTTGACCTCGTCCGCGCCGATGAACCGGGAGTTCGCGTCGGAGGCGGCGATCCGCTCCCAGGCGTACTCCTCGATACGGATCCGGGCCGTCCTGATCGGCTCCTGGCTGGTCACGAAGTGCCTGGCCAGGTGGATGCCGAACTGCTCGGCCGACTCGATGCCGTGCTCCTTGGCGAACGCGTACACCGTGTTCTTGGTGGTGTCGGTCGGCAGCACGTTGGCGTTGGAGCCGGAGTAGTGGACCTCGTCCATGTCGCCGCTCAGCGCGACGGACACGTTCAGGTCCTTGATGTGGTGGGTGGCGCCGTCCCGCGTGATCTTTACGACTCGGTTCTCGGCCTTGCCGTACTGGTTCTGTCCCAGGATCACAGGGCGGGCAGGGCGGGAATTGTCGGTCATTTAGCTAGCTCCCTCGGTAAACGGAGTAGCCGAACGGGTTGAGCAGCAACGGTACGTGGTAGTGCTCCCCGGGCTTCACGGCGAAGGTGATCGCCACCTCGGGGAAGAACACGGCACCGCTGTCCCGATTCGCGGGGGCGTCCTGCTGCGCATCGGCTTGCTTCTTCTCGAAGTACGGTTCGACGGCGAAGTCGAGCCGTACGTGGGTCGTCCCTTCCGGCAGTGCCGGCAGGTCCTTGCACCGTCCGTCCGCGTCGGTCGCGGAACCGCCGAGCGCCTGCCATACGGCCTCTCGCCCGGCGCGGGCGGAGAGCTCGACGGCGACGCCCTCGGCGGGGCGGCCGATGCTGGTGTCCAGGATGTGCGTGGACACGGAGGCGGTGGTGCTGGTGCTCATGGTGTCAGGCTTCCTCTTCGACGAGTCGGGCCAGGCGGATGCGGTTGATCTTGCCCAGCTCGGCGCGGACGATCTCCCGCTCCTGCTCCGGCGAGTTGCCGATCCGCTCCTTGACCGCGTCCCGCATCTGCTCGCCGGTCCGGCCGGTGGCGCAGATCAGGAAGACATGGCCGAACCTGTCCTGGTAGGCCAGGTTCAGTTCGAGCATCTCCGACTTCAGTTCCTCGGAGGCGCCGGCCATGCCGCGCTGCTCCCGGGCCGAGGTGGGGTCCCCCGGCTTGGGGCGGCCGATCGGCGGGTGCCCGGCCATCGCCTCGGCCAGGTCCTCGGCGCTCAGCTCGGCCATGGCGGCGTCACTGGCGGCGAAGAGCTCCTCGGCGGTGGCGTACGGGCGGGCGGCGAGCAGCCGCCGCGCCCAGGTGGTGGAAGCACACGCCTCGTGGAGGGCGGCGAAGGCCGCGTGCTCCTCCAGTGCGTTGAACCGGGCCAGGCCCGGGGGCGTGGAAGTCGACGTCACGGGTGCCTCCGTGGCCGCGAGAACGGCCTTCGTGCTGAACGGGCTGCCGTTAGCTAACGCCCCCGCGCAACGTCACGTCAACACTTTGTTGAAAATTCGGGGTAACAAACCCGGCCGGACGGTGACCCCAGGAGGCCCCTCAGCCCTCCTTCTCACGGTTCAGATAGTTGTAGACCGTGAACCGGCTGACGCCGAGTGCGCCCGCGACGGTCTCCACTCCGTGCCGTACGGAGAAGGCGCCGCGCGCCTCGAGTATCCGTACGACCTCCTGCTTGGCCTTGCGGTCCAGGTCGGCCAGGGGCTTGCCCTGCTTGCGCTCCATGGCGGCGAGGATGTGGTCGAGGGAGTCGGCGAGCTGGGGCAGGCGTACGGCGACCACGTCGGCGCCCTCCCAGGCGAGCACGACGTCGTCGGGGCCGGCCTCGTCGGGCGGGAGCAGCTCGCCGCCCATGGCGTCGACCAGCGGTTTCACGGCCGTGATGAACGGCTCGTCCCCGGTGCCGGTCATTCCGTGCCCTCCCCGGCCGCGCCGGCTGCGTCTACAACGTTGACCTGCAGCGAGACCCGGGTGGCCCCGGCCTGGAGCGTCCGGCGGAGCAGCGCGTCCACGGCACTCAGCACGGCGTCGGCGGCGCCCTCCGCCGTGTTGCCGAACGGGCCGACGTCCACCTCGTCCAGCTCGGCAGCCTCGATGACCTGGCGGGCGACCACCGCGTGCGCGGGCGCCTCGTCGAGGTCGAAGGGCTCGGTCGTGAACTCCACTCTCAATCGCACAGTACCCCCAGACAGCCTTCCGACCTGCACTTTTACCCCCGACCACCCACCGAGAGGGCACATCAGGGCACACCGGGGGCACAGTGAAGGCTGCACCACAGTCGCGATCTGTCGCAGGCCGGTCAAGTTCACGCGACGGAGCCGGTTCGTCCGCCACGAGGCGACCCTAACCGACCAGGGCAACGGAACGCCGCGTGGCCGCCCTGCCGTTCCGCCTGGCCGGCCGGCCGCGCGAAGTCGAAGCCGATCATCGACGCCGATTCCGCGCGCACCGTGCACCGTACACAGCAGGATCAGCAGGATCAGCAGGATCAGCAGCCACATCGGCGCCCGGCCGGACGGGTGGGCCGGCGTCGCCGCCCACACCGCCGCCGCGTGGTCACCCCACGTCGAACCGGTCGATCACCAGATAGGTGCCTCCTGTCTTGGTCAGGGTGAGGGTGTGGCGCCCGAGGGGCAGGCCGCTGACGGAGTACACGGTCTGCTGGGCCTGGCGGCTCGCGGAGGATGCGTTGACGGCGCCCTTGGAGGCGCCGTCGAGGGAGACCGCGATGGTGCCTTCGTCGGAGTTGGTCTCGGTGACGAGGCTGATCGCGGTGCCGGTGAAGGTGACGGTGGCCGAGTCCCCGTTCGTGGTGGCGGCGTGGACGTCGTCCTGGTGGTCGCCCAGACCCCGGTTGGCGTAGTAGTGCCAGGACCCGCCGGTGTAGGCGATGGAGGCGGCGGTGTCGTTGGCGACGCGGGCCGTCTCGAAGCCGTCCAGGGTGGCCCAGGTGCCGCTGCGCTTGACGAACTGGACGGTGTGGCTGCCCGCGCTCAGTCCGCTGGTGCTGTAGATGACCACCTGGGCCCGGCGGGTGGTGGCGTCGGTGTCGACCAGGCCCTTGGAGGTTCCGTCGATGAGGACCTCGACCTGTCCCTGGTCGGTGTTCTTCTCGCCGATGACCGAGACACCGGTGCCGGTGAACGTCAGCGAGGCGGTGTCGCCGTTGGTCTTCGTGGCGTGTACGGCGTCCTCGTAGTCGCCCGCGCCGCGGTTGCCGTTCGCCGTCCAGCTGCCGGTGTAGGAGATCGCGGTGTCGTCGTCGTCGATCCAGCCGCTCAGCGGCTGGTGCGCGGCGTCGGGGCCGGCGGCCGCGATGATGTCCCGGGCGGCGGAGGGCCAGGCGCCGCCGGAGACGATCGTGGCCTGGTTGAAGGTGATGTCGGTGCCGCTGTTCCGGTAGTTGGTGGTGTCGGAGTAGTTGTCGTGGATGTTGATGTCGTGGATGGTCGGCGTCCACATTCCGATCCAGTTGCCGCCGACGATGCGGGAGACGTTGTCGTGGGTGTTCCAGTACGAGCTGCCCTCGTCCTGGTACAGCATGTTGTTGGTGTGGTTGCCGACCTCGACGAGGTTGCCCGCGAGCACCGACGCGGTGGAACCGTCGCCGTTGCCCTGGCCGCCGTTGGTGTAGACGGGGCCGCCGTCGTAGAGGACGTTCATCACGTCGTGGACGTGGTTGTTCAGGACCTGGTTGCCGCCGGCGTAGATGGTGCCGTGTGCGCAGGTGTGCAGGCCCTGGGCGGACTGCATGGAGCACGGTGAGGCGTAGCCCCAGCCCCAGCCGACCGACATGCCGGAGTAGGAGGTGTGGCCGATGTCGTTGTGCGAGACGGTGAGGTCGCGCGTGTAGCCGGCCCAGATGCCGACCGCGTCGGAGTAGTCCCGGCCGACGTCGGAGATCCAGTTCTGGGTGACGGTGTCGCCGGTGGTCATGCGGTGGGTGTCGGTGAGGTAGTAGTCGTCCACCTCGCCCACGGAGACACCGCCACCGGAGGTGTCGTGGATGAAGTTCCCGGTGATCGTGGAGGCCTGGGTGCCGTCGGCGAGGTCGATGCCGGTGCCGCCGGTGTGGGTGATCTCGTTGCCGGTGAAGGTGATGTTCGAGCCGCGGTGGACCTGGACAGCGGCGGGGATGCGGATGGGGGCGTTGCTGCTGCCGGGGTCCCACAGCACGCCGGCCTGGTTGTCGATGTAGCCGGCCGTGGAGGGCAGGGTCCAGGTGGTGCAGGCGAAGGTCAGGCCCTGGAAGGCGATGTCGTGCGCGGGTGTGATGGTGTCCGGCACCACGGTGAAGCCGTCCAGGAGCATGGATGTCCCGCCGGTCTTGACCAGCTTGATGGTGTGCCGGCCCTTGGCGAGGCCGCTGACGGAGGCGACGACCTGCTGGGCGAGCCGCGATGAGCCGGAGGCGGACACGCTCTGGACCCTGGCGCCGTCGATGGAGACGTCGATGCCGCCCTCGTCGCTGTTGGTCTCCGAGAGCACGTCGATCCCGGTACCGGTGAAGGTGTAGCTCACCGAGTCGCCGTTGGTCGTGGTGGCGTGCACGTCGTTGTAGAGGTCACCCAGGTTGCGCCCGCTGGAGGAGCTCCAGGAGCCGGTGTAGGTGATGGCCGGGTCCGTGTCGTTGACCGGGGCGAGGTGGCCGGGAGTGCCACTGACGTTCAGCAGCGTTTCGGTGGTGGGCAGTTCCACGTCGGCGGTGCTGAGGTCCTCACCGCTGCGCGGCTTGTAGTACAGGAAGCCCGCCGAACTGTCGAGGTAGAACTCGCCCGGGGCGTCGAGCAGTTGGTAGGCGTTCTCCACATAGGTGATGGAGCTCAGCTTCGGCAGTCCGGCGCCGTTGAAGGGGAAGCCCCGGTTGGGAACGGACGTGTTGTTGTTCCGGAAGCAGGCCGGGTCGACGTTGAGGCTGGACCCGCCGCCACTGGGCGCGGTGATGCTCGCCAGCGGGCAGCGCATCTGCTTCCAGGCGTTGTTGTTCACGATCTCCACGGAGGAGGCGTTGGTGAACGACGTGTAGGAGGAGTCGCTGGTGGTGAAGCCGGCCCCGGAGAGGGTGAAACCCGAGGGGTTCAGCGGACCGCGTGCGCGCTGGGCGCGTACTCCGTCGACGAACAGCTGCCTGCTCTGCGTGCCGGCCGGCACGGCGGCGCGGTAGATGTTCTTGCCGCTGTCGAAGAGGGAGAACCCGCTGACCTTCGTCGCCCCGCTGAGGACGGGCTTCTCACCCTGGTAGGCGGCGTAGACCACCGTGTGGCCGTTGCGCCCCGAGTCGGACGGGCCCAGGGCGAACGCCTGGGACCGGCGGTAGGTACCGCCGCGCAGATAGACGTCGATGTCGGCGGCCATGCCAGGGGCGAGGCCCGCCACTTTGCTCTTGGCGCCGTCCAGGCTGCAGGGCGCGCTCAGTGAGCAGGTGCTGCCGGACCCGGAGGGCGACGCGTACAGCACGGTCGGCGTGGCGGCGTACGCCGGGCTGGGCACGGTGATCACGGCGCATATGAGCGCTGCCAGTGTGCCGAGCACGCCGGAGAGGCCGGCGGCTCTGGGACGGAACAACGACATTGATGCTCCTTCGAGGAGGTGTGAGGACACCCGGGGATGCGGACCCCGCCGCCGCAAGGGCGGCGACCGCCTGCCAGCCGAGCCCGCGATTGCCTCCGGGAGGGATGGATAGATCCGATGTCCCTTTACGACTTTTCGATGAAAGCTGGAGTGGCCAACGGAACAGGGGAAGTTGACCTATGAGACATCGGATCTATGGCCTGGGAGGAGGCTACGGCGACGACCCGCCACGGGCAATAGAGAGGAACCGGGGAGTTGAGTCCTTGCCGGGGGCGCGCGTTGGCCGACCGAAAGCGCTGACGGTGAGGCCGAATGAAGCCGGGACCACGTGTGCACTGCTGACGGGCGGACGCCCCGTCACCGGGCCGCAGTCGTGGCGGACTTGTGGAGAACGCCTGCGGCTGGGCCCATGGCGTGTGTGTCGCGCGATGCCGGGTCCCACTCTGCGTGCTGGAGACCTGCCGCCTCGGGCGGCTGCGCGAGGCGGGCCTGCCGACCTCCGCCGACGCACGGAAGGGGTGCCCCCCGAGAAGCCGGAGGGCACCCCTCTCACCATGCGGTCGTGCGTCAGTCGCAGTCGCGCACCTTGATGGTGTAGATGCCGCGGCCGTGGGTGGCCGCGTACAGGGTGCTGCCGTCGGGGCCCAGCTTCAGCTGGAGCACGGCGACGGCCGGCAGGTCTCCGACGCGCTGCCACTTGGTGTGGCCCGGGGCGCGGTAGACGACGCCCAGGTCGGTGGCGACGGCGAGACCGCCGTTCGGCGTGACGATGGCGGAGTCGGTCGGCACGTCGGGCAGGTTCGCGGAGATGTCCTTCCAGGTGGTGCCGCCGTCGGTGGACTCGAAGACATGGCCCACGCCGGCGCCGGGGCCCTCCGTCCAGTGCCGGGAGAAGCCGTTGACGGCGAGGAAGACGTGGTCGGCGTTCTTCGGGTCGATGGCGAAGCCGCTGAGGTAGCGGTTCGGCACGGTCCCGTCGGCGGGCAGGGTGATGTCGTGCCAGCCGGTGCCGTCCGCGTTGCCGACGGAGATGCCACGCGCGAAGCCCTGGTTGTTGCAGGGGCCGCACCAGGCCGCGTACACCTTGCCGCCGGATGCCGCCACGGCGGTCGCCGTGCGGCCGGCGCCGAGGTCGTACACGCTCGTCCACTCCTTGCCGCTGCGGATGGCGTAGCCATGGGTCTGCACCCACACGTGCCGGCCGCCCGCGATCCACGTCGAAGAGCTCTTCAGGTCGGTCGCGAGCGGGGCGATGAAGCGGGCCTCGCTGGTGGCGTTGTCGGCCGGGGCGACGTTGTACGACGTGGCCTTGGTGGCATCGGTGGACCAACTGCCGTCATTCACCGCGCAGTTCTGGGTGATCTGGATGGCGAGGTAGACGTACTCCTCGGCGATGTTGCAGCCGTTGGCGGGGTCGGTGAGCGTGTCGCCGCCGTCGCCGCCGAAGTTGGAGCCCATCACCTTGTCGTTGCTGCGCAGCACGGACTGGCCGTTGTCCTGGAGGCCGCCGGTGACCGAGACGCCGCCGTAGGCCAGGTCCTTGCCGATGCCCACCGAGTAGTACTGGAGGGTGTCGATGGTGCCGTCGTTGAGGGAGGTCCAGTCGGTGGCGTGGCCGGAGGCGTCCTGCGAGCCGTCGATCGGGCGCCTGTAGACGCCGCCGTCGTTGCCGACGTACACGAAGCTCTTGCCGTGGTAGCTGCCGATCGCGACGCCGTGCTGGTCGGAGTGGGTGGTCTGGTTGCAGTCACCGGTCTGCTTGGCCGGGTCGATGGACCAGCAGGAGAAGGTGAAGTTCCAGTAGGGGCCCACGGTCGACCAGGTGCTGCCGCCGTCCTTGGTCTCGTAGACCTCCTCCAGGCCCGCGTAGACGTGCTTGGGGTCGTTCGGGTCCACGGTCAGGAACTGGTTGTACCAGGCCTGTACGCCGGGCATGTAGCCGCTGGTGGTCAGCGCGGAGCCGTCGGCGGCCAGACCCTTGTAGTCGGCGATCTTCGTCCACGGTCCGAACGGCGAGGCGGCGCTGTAGATGCCCTCCAGGCCGCTGTCCGGATTGGTGTTCAGCTGCTCGGGGGACTGGTCGATGGCGTAGTAGCGCGAGCCGTCGGCGGAGCGGGCGAAGGTGACGTTGCCGACGTTGTCCGCGTCGGTCGGCAGGTCGCCGAAGCCGCTGGTGATCCGCGTCCAGGCGCCCTTGGAGTCCTTGGTGAAGAAGCCGTTGTAGTCGTCACCGCTGCGCCAGCCGACCGCCAGGATCACCTTGGACGGGTCCTTGGGGTCGATGGCGATGTCGTTGGCGATGTTCTTGTAGGCGGCCGACGGGTCGCTCGCCTTCGCACCACCGGGGAGGTAGTCGGGGTTGGGCGCGTACTCCAGCTTCCAGGCGCCCTTCAGCGTCTTCGTGGAGTGGCTCCACACGCCCTTGCTGGTCGCGGCCCACACCTTGCCGCCGCCGAAGCGCAGTTCGTGGATGGTGCTGGACTCCAGCTCGTCGCCGCCGACCCGGCTGCGGGCGGAGAAGGTGCCGTGGTGCGGGTGGGACAGGACGTAGACGCCGCTGCCGAGAAGGGCGTCCGCGTTGGTGGTGGCCTCGCCGGTGCCCAGCCACAGTCGGCCGCCGCCGTCCAGCGCGAGCGCGCCGGTGGACTGCGAGGGCAGCTTGTCGCTGATGGGCTTCCAGTTCCCGCCGCCCCGCTTGGACCGCCAGACGCCGCCGCCCGCGCTGCCCGCGTACACATACCCGTCGTCATCGGCGGCGAGCGCGGCCATCCGGCCGGTGACATTGCCCGAGCCGCCACTGGAGTTGGAGTCGATGTCGCGGTAGCGCGAGTCGTCGGAGTTGTACGGCAGGTCGGTGATGTTGCGCCAACTGCCGCCGGTGCTCGGCAGGTTGGTCAGGCTTGTCCAGGCGGCGCCGTAGGCGCCGGGGGCGACGATGCCGGGTGAGGTGCGGGCCTCGGCGTACTGGTCCGCGCCCTCGGCTATCTCGTCCGCCTCATTGCCGCCGTCGCCGTCCTCGCCCTTCAGCCGCGGGCTCATGGTGCCGACCGACTGCGTGCGCTCGGCGGCCAGCTGAGCGAGGGTGCGGGCGCCGAACGGAGCCTTCGTCCTGCCGGACGCGGCGCCTGCGGGTGTCGCGACGAGTGCGGCGGATGCGGTGATGGCACAGATCGTGAACCATCGTCTCTTACGGGTTGGTGCTGACACCAGATCCTCCCGAACGGGGGTCGTACAGCCGTCGCAGGAGACCCGATCATGAGCCAAGGCCGGGAAGTTAAGGCTGGCTGGGGCGCTGTCCAGGCGCGGGTGGGCGTGCTGGCCCTGCGGTGAATGACGAACGGGACCGCTGGTA